>JAYWHZ010000355.1:0-7043 GCA_043777395.1 Bacteroidota bacterium | reverse complement strand
TTGAGCCTATTTAGGAGTGCTTCTTGCCCTTCTGTTGGGAGTGGTAGCTGGTAGCTTTTCTCGATGATTTGGTGCATATAGATGCCTGGTTCCATGCTGTCGTACACCAATCCGATTATTTTCACTTCAAATCGTGTGCTTTCGAGCAATGCCCTTGCGATGGGTATGCCTGCGCCGGGGTTGTCGGTGTTGTTTAGTCCCGATAGGGCAATGGTTATTTTTTTTCGGTTCATGTATTCAAAAAGAGAGGCTATTTTGCTTTTTTCTATTTAATTGTTGGTGAGTTGTAGTTTTTTTATCTGTCCTACAAAGTCGTTGAGGTCTTTGTCGATGGTGTCGGCGTCGGTTTGGTAGGTGTTGAGCAGGTGCTGTTTGATGTGTTGGAGTGGTTTATTTTCTTTGAGAAGCCGGAGTATTTCGAGTCCCATTGGGTTTACGGAAAACGAGTCGCCTGTTGAGGGGTTAAATACGAATCCTGAGTCGCTTATAGCCAGATTGTGCTTGATGTTCATGGTTTTTTGAAGTTATTTTACACTATTTTTGTGAGCCACAAAGTAACGAATGATTTGCGTGTTTTGTGTTATGTTTTATAGAAAGAAAGTTATAAGATTTGGTTGGTTGGTTGGTGTGTTCAAAAAACAATCAACCCATCAAATGTTTGTTATGATTTGATAGGTTTAGGGTTAAATGGTATTTAATATCAGACGTTTAGTAGGGTATTTCGTCGTCTGGCGTTGGGCTGTCGTCTGTCGGATCGTCGTATATTGAAGGCATTCTTTCGTTTGTTCTTCTTGTTTGGGTTGTATCTGTTATTTCGGTTGTATCTGTTATTTCGGTTGTCTCTGTTGTCTCGGTTTTAAATGCTGTTGTGTCGGCGGGGTGCAGATAGTGTTCGCCTTTTGAGCTGCTTTCTTTGCCCTGTCGGGTCAAGATGATGAGGTTATCGCCTACGACCTCAACGATTGAGCGTCGGTTTCCCTCTTTGTCGTTCCAGGTTCGGGTGGTGAGCCTGCCTTCGACATAAATTTTTGCACCTTTTTTGAGAAAATTGCGTGCCACCTCAGCCAGTCCTTTTCGTAAAACGATGTTGTGCCATTCGGTTCTTTCTACTTTGTGTCCTTCTCGGTCTCTATACACTTCGGTTGTGGCGAGAGAAAAAGTAGCTACGGCACTGCCGCTTTCTAAATTTCGGACATCGGGTTCTCTCCCTAAATTTCCAATCAATTGAACTTTGTTTAATCCTGACATGGTGTTGATGATAAGTGTTTAATGGATAAATTAAAAATACGGAGTGAAATATTGTGATGCTCTTCGAGCTATTGTTTGAATTAATGTTATTGTGTATATATTTTACGGTCTAAAAAATAATTATCTATGGGTTTTGGTATGGGTAGCTGTTGAAGGTCTTTTATCGAAAAGGGAATCAGGTTTTGGTTGTCGAGTTTGTCGGTATTGGCATTTTGGTTTATGTCTATTGCCCAAAACTGGATAAAGAGCGTTTGGTGTGTCAGTGTGTGCTTATAGATTTTTTGTGGAGGACACAAAGTATAGTCTTTGCCCTCAATCCATTCAAAATCAGCATGTAAATGTAAGCAAATTTCTTTTTGTTGTGCTGTTTTTTTAATTTCTATCCAATAAAAGTCAAATAAATTGCTCCAAATATCTTTTTCAATCCGTTTTTTAAGGTATATCATCTTGCCTTTTTCAAAAACGAGATAGTTGAGGTGTCGTTCTTTTTTAATTGGCTTTGGTGTTTTTACAGGCAAATCGCTCACCAGATTATTTCCAAATGCCACACATTCGCCTTCAAAAATACAGGTGTTGCAGGCTGGTTTTTTAGGCCTGCATTGCATTGCCCCAAACTCCATGATGGCTTGGTTAAAATCGGCGGGTCTCGTGGCATCGAGCAGCCCGTCGGCTAAGGCCTGAAACCGTTTTTTGCCCTCGGTGCTGTCTATCGGTGTTTCTATCCCAAACACACGGCTCAGTACCCGATACACGTTGCCATCGACCACCGCTCTGGCTTCGCCAAATGCAAACGAAGCAATGGCGGCTGCCGTATAACTGCCAATGCCTTTGAGTTTCAAAAGCAGGTCGTGGGTGTTTGGAAAAACGCCTTTGTGCTGGTCGGTAATTGTTTTTGCGGTTTGGTGTAGGTTTCTTGCCCGTGAGTAGTAGCCCAATCCTTGCCAAAGCTTCATGACCTCGTCGGGGTTTGCCCGTGCCAAATGGACAACGGTTGGGTAATGGTTTACAAAAGCCAGATAGTAGCTCATGCCTTGTTTGACTTGCGTCTGCTGCAAAATAATTTCGGAGAGCCAGATTTTATAGGGGTCGTTTTGGTTTCGCCAAGGCAAATCACGGTGGTTGAGGTGATACCAGTCGATTATTTTTTTGCTAAATTGTACCATCGTTGCCCATCAAAATCATTGATTTTAATTAATTATTATTTAAAAAAAATTATTTTTGATTTTGAAATTTTTTCAGTGCGTAGAGAAATCCGAAGGCTTGCGAGTCTTTTCTGCCCAGCGTTTTGTGGTGAATTTTGTGTGCTCTGATGATGCGTCGGAGGTAGATGTTGTTGATGACCATGTGTATTTTGATGCGTCGATGAACGATAATGTCATGAAAGACGACATACAAAACGCCATAGACCAATACGCCAATGCCAACAGATAGGACAATGGGTGAGTTTGTTTCTATGCCCCAGACGATGCCGCCCACCGATGGCAGGGCAAAGATGAGTGCATACCAGTCGTTTTTTTCGAGGGCGTGGTGGTTTGGTTCGTGGTGAGACCGATGGAGCAGCCACCCGATGGGGCTGTGCATGATGTATTTGTGTACTGCCCAAGCCACGCATTCCATCAAAACGACGGTAGATAGGGCGATGAATAGATAAAATATAAGGGTCATTTTTTTTGAGAGAGACTAAGAGAAACAACAAAAACCTCTGCAAAGTGTTTTCGACAAAGGTTTTATTTTTTTTGTTTGGTGTTAAGATTTTTTGTCTTCTATTTTGTCGGGTGTGATGGTTTTTTCGGGATAGGCAGCTTTGGTGTATTCCAGAGAGATGGCAGAGCGTTCGACTCTCATTTTGGCGCCGCTTTCGATTTCGAGTACGATGGCTTTGTCGAACTCTTCAATGATTTTGCCGTGCATGCCGCCGACGGTTACGATGCGTGTGCCTTTTTTGATTGAGGTTCTAAATTTTTCTTCGGTTTTGGCTTTTGTTTGCTGGGGTCTTATCATAAAAAAGTAGAAGACGACCATGATTAGTCCCCACCCGACGAAGGTCATCATGGAGCTATTTCCGCCTTGCGGCATTGTCATTAGGAGTGTTTGTATCATTTTTTGGTGTGGTTTTTATGGATATTTTGGTTTTATTTAATGGCTTTTTCGACTTTGGCGTAGATTTTGAGTTCGGTCTGGTTGGGCGTGCAGTTGGTGATGAGTGTTACCGATTTTTCGTTTTTGCCTGAGCGTCCCGTGCTGTCAAATGTTGTTTTGATGACGGCTTGCTCGCCTGGCTTGATGGGTTTTTTTGGGTATTCGGGTACGGTGCAGCCGCAGCTGCCCGATGCGTTGCTGATGATGAGGTCGGCGTTGCCTGTGTTTGTAAATTTGAATGCATAGGATACTTTTTCGCCTTCGTAGATGGTTCCAAAGTCGTGTTCTATTTTTTCGAAGCTCAGTTTTGGGGCTTCGGTGTTGGCTTTGGGGTTTGAGGCGGTGGCTTGGTTGGTTACGTTGCTGGGGTCTATGGCTGCTTGCTCGCTGGCGGTTTTGTTGGTGCAGCCGTTGAATAGTAACATTAGAAGCATTGATAGTGAGAATGTTAGATGTTTCATTATTTTATTATTTTTGATGTTTTTATGAATTTATTCTACCAAGCCTCGTCCTATTTTTTTGACGATGCCTTTTTCTTTGAGGTCTAAGATGATTTTGTCTAAGATTCCGTTGATAAAGATGGTGCTTTTTGGGGTGCTGTAATATTTGGCGACCTCCAAAAATTCGTTGATGGTAACTTTGATGGGTATTTCGTTGAAGTAGATGCTTTCGGTTATGGCGAGCATCATGATGTGCATGTCGGTTAGGGCAATGCGTTCGCTGTCCCAGTTTTGGGCGTTGTCGGCAATGTATTGTTCGTATTCGTTTTTGTTGAGAATGACCTGCCTAAACAGTTGAATGGCAAAATCTTTGTCTATCTCCCAATTTTTGGAGATGGGTTGGAGTTGTATGGCTTTGAAGAGTTCAAAATCTTTTAAGAACTTGACCACGTCGATGGTTATCAGGTCTGCATCGGACTGCCAAAAGATGGATATTTCCTCAAAATGGTCGTCGCAGCTTTCGTTTTCCATGATAATGGTCGTGTAGATGTGCATCAGTATGGCAACGTCGTCTTGGGTCGAATGCTGTGTTTGGGCAAGATATTGGGTGTATTGTTCGGTTTCTAATAGTTTTTTGAATATCCGTTCGAGTATATCGGGCGTGTCGTGGTAGTTTCCGATGTGGTGTCGGGCAAGTTCTTGGTTAAAAATTGGGTCTTTGAAGAGTTGGACGGCGACGGTGTTGGTGGCTAATTTTCTATTGACGGTATTTTTTTCGATTGCCGACATGAAGTTGCTTTCTTTGGCGTTGGCATAGCGGGTGGTGTAGTCGCAGATTTCTCGAAGCAAAAACAGGTGATACAAATACATTTCATAGAGCTTGTGAATGTCTTTAATCAATGTCTTTTCGCCCTGCTCCAAATTATAAACACCAGATTGAGAATAACTATATAAACTTTGAAGTACTTTTACTCTGATATGGCGGCGATTGAGCATTGATATTTTTAATTTCTTATAACGTTGGCACAAAGATACATCTTTTTTGATTAACAAGTTTACATTAATCGCTTGCAGCACGCCGACCGCCTCCAAAACACGCCTTTTGTTTATTTAAACCTTATACTCCGTTTTATAGAACTATATTTGAACTCAAATCACATCAAAACACCTTGACATGACAAAATTTCTATTCACACTTTTGCTACTCGCCTTTGCCCTTTGTGCCTCGGCTCAATCGGACACACAACTGCAAGCATTTAACCAAAAACGAAACGACATAAACACCAAAGGCATGCTAATCTTAGGCACTTGGGCATTGGGAAACATAGCACTCGGCACCACCAACTACTACCGACAAACAGGCACAAAAAAATATTTTAACCAAATGAATGCCCTCTGGAACACCGTAAACCTCACGCTGGCTGTCGCTACATCTATCCAAGCACACCAAATTGCCGCAACCACAGACACACTCACCATTGCCCAAAGCATTGCCGAACAACACAAAACCCAACAACTCTTTTTATTTAATGCCGGCCTCGATTTTGCCTACATAGCATCGGGGTTTTACCTGATAGAAAAAGCAAAAAACACCACCACAACCCTCAAAAAAAACCAATTTGAGGGCTGGGGAAAATCCCTAATCTTGCAAGGCTCTTTCTTGCTCGTGTTTGATGGATTGATGGTTGCCATACACCAAAATAATTCCAAAATAGGCTACAAACTCATCTCAGCCATTCGCATCGAAGGCAACCAAATCGGTGTGTGCTGGCAGTTCTAAAACCAATGCTTTTTTTAAATCAATATACAGAAACCAAACCAAACCAAACAAAACCAGCCCCAAAATAACCCATCACCGCATGTCCTTAGACCAAAAAAAAATTTTATTAGGCATCACAGGCAGCATCGCAGCCTACAAAATCGCCACACTCGTGCGGCTATTGGTCAAAGCCAATGCCCAAGTTCAAGTCGTTTGTACGCCATCGGCACTCGATTTTGTAACGCCGCTCACACTCGCCACACTCTCCAAAAACGCCGTACACACCCAAACCATCGGCAACCCAAACACAGGCGAATGGACCAACCACGTGGCACTCGGCTTGTGGGCAGACCTGATGGTCATCGCCCCTTGCTCTGCCAACACACTGGCCAAAATGGCAAATGGCTTTTGCGACAACCTACTCATGGCAACCTACCTGTCGGCAAAATGCCCCGTCTTTTTTGCCCCCGCAATGGATTTGGACATGCACGCACACCCCACAACCAAACGCAACATACAAACCCTCCAAACACACGCCAACACCCTGATACCAGCACAAAACGGCGAACTCGCAAGCGGACTATCTGGCGAAGGGCGAATGGCTGAACCCGAAACAATCTTTGAACACATAAACCTTTTTTTTATAAATGAAAAATCAATCCTAAACCAAAAAAAAATCCTCATCACCGCCGGACCCACACACGAATACATAGACCCCGTGCGGTTTGTGGGCAACGCCTCGTCGGGAAAAATGGGCTACGCCTTAGCCGAATGCTTGGCAAACCAAGGGGCAACGGTAACGCTCGTTTCGGGTCCGACAAACCTCAAAACAACACACCAAAACATCAGCCTCGTAGCCGTCGTGTCGGCAAAAGAAATGTTTGAAGCCTGCATGACACATTTCCAAACAGCCGACATAGGCATACTTGCCGCAGCCGTTGCCGATTTTACACCCACAACGCCCAAAAAAGAAAAAATAAAAAAAAGTAAGGCTCAAACCATGAGCATCAACCTGACAGCCACCAAAGACATACTCAAAACACTGGGAACAACAAAAACCAAACAACAACTGCTCGTCGGTTTTGCACTCGAAACCAACAACGAAATGGAACATGCAACCGCTAAACTCTACAACAAAAACTTGGATATGATTGTCCTCAATTCACTACAAGACAAACATGCTGGATTTGGATTTGACACCAATAAAATAACAATCATTGACAAATACAATAAAATCACTACTTTTGCGTTGAAATCCAAACAAGAAGTGGCAAAAGACATCTGCCAAAAAATCGTAGAACTATTGGAAAAACAAACGGATTAAGGTTGAGACAACAACAATAAGCCAAAATTTTATTCAAAACTTTTTACATAAAACACAAACCAATCATGTATCGATATTTGATATTCTCTCTTCTAATGCTCGGCTCCTTGATGCCCAACAACAAGATATTAGC
>JAYWHZ010000354.1:0-7044 GCA_043777395.1 Bacteroidota bacterium | reverse complement strand
GGGCGGAGCAGTGGTTGCGGTGGCTATCATCATCAAAATGGAGCTGCTGATACCGATTTTGTGTGCTGTTTATTTTTTAGAGAGTTTGAGTGTGGTGCTTCAAGTGTCGTATTTTAAATATCAGAAACACAAGCGAGGCTCGGAATACGCCAAAGCCAATCGTTTGTTTAAGATGTCGCCGCTACACCATCACTTTGAAAAATCGGGCATTCCAGAGCCTAAGGTGGTTCTTCGTTTTTGGATTGTTACCATTTTGTTTGTGTTGCTTGCCATTGCTTCGCTAAAAATGCGGTAGGCTTCTAAAATTAACCCTCAAATAAATATAAATTTCAGGTAATTTTGAGTAATGCACTTTTTTATCCAAAAAATCATTTGTAGATTTGTTGTTGATAGGCAAAGGCACAAAAGGGCATGCGAAACCTTTTCAAAAAGAAGTAGCAAAAAACAATATTTTTAATTCATAAGGGTATGAAAAAGATTCTTATTTTTGTAAGTGTTGCCACTACACTGTGCAGCATCTTGTTTTACGGTTGTCAGAAACAAACGGCAGCAGACCAACAAGGGCAAGCCCAAACGTTGGCGAATAAAGATTTTTCTTCCGACTTAGCAATGGTCTTGTCTATTGCAAGCGGCGGCGATGTGGTCCAAATCACACCCGATGCAGATAATTTAGGCAACTATATATTCAAAATTACGAGTGCAAAAGCACTGAAAGGTCGAAAAAGTGGTTGTAATCAATAATCTTAATACAAATTAATTTTAAGTAAACGCTTTTGCTGGTCGAAAAAGAATGGTTCTGCAAAGAATTATTCTTTTTTTTAATTGAAATAAGTATCTTTGCAAGAGCATTTTAAGAATTAAGAACCTCAAAAAAAGACCTACACAAAATAAAAACAAGGAAGCAAATGGCATCAGAATATGGCGTAACTGCCAAAATTTTTATGGTCTGGGTCGCAAATCGAGTAGGAATCATTATTCCCCATTATTTTTATTTTTCCAAAGAAGGGTCGTTGTCTCTGCAACCAAAACAAGACTATAAACTTGTTTAAACTTTTTAATTTTGGCTAATAAATTTGAATAAATCTCATTTTACGGGTTAGAGATTGCGGGTCAAGCCCGCAATGACGCACAAAGTCATTCCGCACTTGATGCGGAATCTGATAAATTAGCCGTCTTTGCCTTTTATAACCAAAAGTTTAAACAACCTCTATAAATCAATTTAATTATCACAAAAATAACGCTTGCTTTTCTTAGAAGATAATATTTATTTCAAAAAAAACGATGTTGGGAAACTTACAAAAAATGAAAACGGTGTTTGGTAATCCCGTCCAGTATTATCTGCAAATGGGCGACGACCGCTTGCAGATGAACGAATGGATTGGCAAAAAAATAAAAATAGAGTTTCAAAACCAAATCAATTGCATCATTTGCGGTCGAAAAACCAAAAAATCGTTTGCACAAGGCTTGTGCTATCCTTGTATGATTAACGCACCCCAAAACGCCCCTTGCATCATCAGACCCGAACTTTGCCAAGCACACACCGCACAGGGCAAACACATAGAATGGGAACAAAATCACCATTTGCAGCCGCATATCGTCTATCTGGCTCACTCGGGAGGCATCAAAGTGGGCGTTACAACCCAAAAAAACCAGCCCAGCCGATGGATAGACCAAGGGGCAACGCAAGCACTCGTGTTTGCAAAAACACCCTATCGGCAACTCGCCGGGCTGATAGAAGTGGCTCTCAAAAAATATATTTCAGATAAAACCAACTGGCAAGTCATGCTCAAACAACTGCCCAACGAAATCAATTTTCAAACGCACGAACGCACCTTGATAGAACAAAAAACGCTGCTCCAAACCTATCTCCCCGAAGACCTCAAACAATACGTAACCGCCAACGACGACGACACCGTTCTCCAAATCGAATACCCAATACTCGACTATCCGCAAAAGATAAAAAGCATCAATCTGGATAAAACGCCAGCCATCGAAAGCACCTTACAAGGCATAAAAGGACAATATTTGATGTTCGACGGCGGGCAAGTATTCAATATTCGGACGTTTTCGGGCTATCTGGTCGAAATCAATTTGGTGTAATATTTTTTTAAACACTCACACCAAAATCCCTCAACGCATCATTTAGCGAAGTTTTGGTATCGGTAGAAGCCGTTCGCTTGCCAATAATCAACGCACAAGGCACCTGAAAAACGCCCGAACCAAATATTTTGGGATAGGTAGCCGGAATGACTACCGACCGCTCGGGAACAAAAGCCTTGTATTCATTGCCCGTTTGGGCATCAATGATTTTGGTCGATTGGGTCAGCGTCAGCCCTGCACCAAGCACCACGCCTTTTGCCAAATGAACGCCTTCGACCACAATGCACCGAGAGCCAATAAAACAATCGTCTTCGACAACGACGGGACTTGCCTGCACCGGTTCGAGTACGCCGCCAATGCCCACGCCGCCACTCAGGTGAACCCGTTTACCAATTTGGGCACACGAACCCACCGTAGCCCAAGTATCGACCAGCGTGCCTTCGTCCACATAGGCACCAATATTGACGTAGCTCGGCATCAGAATGACTTTTGGAGCCAAGTAGGCACCATATCGGGCTACGGCATGCGGCACCACACGCACACCCAAACTGGCGTAGCCTTGTTTTAAATCCATTTTATCGTAAAATTCCATTTCGCCGTTGTGCCATGTTCGCATGGTTTGAATAGAAAAATAGAGTATAACGGCTTTTTTTATCCATTCGTTCACTTGCCACGAGCCGTTTGGGAGGGGTTCGGCTACTCTGATTTGCCCTTTGTCCAGCAAGTCGATAACGGCTCTAATGGCTTCTTGTGTGGTGTATTCTTTTAATAATTCTTTATTTTGCCAAGCATTTTCGATGAGTTGCTGCATATTTTTTTTTTGAAATGGGTTAATGGTTTTATTGGCTCAGGTACATAGATTTTTCTTTGATGAGTTGCCTAAAATAAGGGTCGTTCAAATCGTCGATAAAATAGATTGATTCGCCCGTAGATTTCATTTCGGGTCCCAGATTTTTGTTTACGTTAGGGAATTTATTAAATGAAAAAACGGGTTCTTTGATGGCATAGCCTTTGAGTGTTGGGCAGATGTCGAAGTCGGCGAGTGTGTTGGCACCGAGCATGATTTTTGTAGCGATGTTGATATAGGGAATATCATGTGCTTTGGCAATGAAAGGCACGGTTCGGGAGGCTCTTGGGTTGGCTTCTATCACATAGACGGTTTCGTTTTTGATGGCAAACTGCACGTTCATCAGCCCTTTGATTTGGAGAGCGAAGGCGAGTTGTCTGGCATAGATTTTCATGGTTTCGATGGTGTTTTTGGAGAGCGAAAAAGGCGGCAACACCGAGTTGGAGTCGCCCGAATGAATGCCTGCGGGTTCTATGTGCTGCATTGTTCCGATGATGAGAACTTGGCTGCCGTCGCAGATGCAGTCTATCTCGGCTTCTTCGGCTCTATCCAGAAAATGGTCTATGAGAACTCTGTTGTTGGGGAGTTTATTAAGGATATCGATGACCGCATTTTCCAATTGTTTTTCGTTGATGACGATGCTCATGCCTTGCCCGCCGAGTACATAGCTGGGTCGGACTAAGACTGGAAACCCGATTTTTTGGGCTATCTCGTTGGCTTCGTTGGCGTTTTGTGCTACGCCATATTGGGGATAAGGTATTTGGAGTTCTTTGAGCAGGTCAGAAAATCGCCCTCGGTCTTCTGCCAAATCCATGTTGTGATGGCTTGTTCCAATGATAGGAATGTTGTTTTCAAAGAGTTTTTGGGCAAGTTTAAGGGCTGTTTGTCCGCCGAGTTGCACAATAACGCCGTCTATTTTTTCGTGTTCGATAATGTCTATCATGTGTTCCCAAAACACGGGTTCAAAATAGAGTTTGTCTGCCATATCGAAGTCGGTCGAGACCGTTTCGGGGTTGCAATTGAGCATGATGGCTTCCATGTTGCATTCTTTGATGGCTAACAGTCCGTGAACGCAAGCGTAGTCAAATTCTATGCCTTGCCCGATGCGGTTGGGTCCGGAGCCGATGACGAGGATTTTTTTCTTCATTTTTATCGTTTTTGGGCTGCTATTTGGTTTTGCTTGCAAAGATAAACAAAAACCCTTTGAGGTTTGAACTCAAAAGGTTTGTGGTTAATAAAAAAGAATAATATCTTGTGTTAGGCACCCAAAGTGATGCGTTTGAAGGACAAGACGGTCAAGTTTTTTTCTACTTTTTGGAGCATCTCGCTTATTTTTAAGGTGTTGTCTTTGATGTAAACTTGGTTGAGGAGTACCGAATCTTCATAAAATTTGTTTAGACGACCTTGTGCAATGCGTTCTACCATGGCTTCGGGTTTGCCTTCTTGGCGAGCCAAATCCATACCGATTTCAATTTCTCTGTCGATAATCGTTTGTGTGATTTGCTCTTTATTGACCACCGTTGGACTCATGGCGGCCACTTGCATGGCAATGTCTTTGGCGGCGTTTGTGGCATCGGGCGAGGTAGAATTGACTTCGACCAGCACGCCCATGCGGTAGCCACCGTGAATATAGGCATACACATTGCTTCCGGTGATGGTTTCGTATTTGCTGATGCCGATTTTTTCACCAATTTTGGCGACGTAGTCGTCCAATTTTGAGCCTATGGTTGCACCGTCCATGCCCAGAGCAAGGACTTCTTCGGTGGTTGTGCAGCGGTTTTGGGTGGCGAGGTCGGCTATTTTGAGACCAAAGGTAATAAATTCTTCATTTTTTGAGACAAAATCCGTTTCCGAAGTCAGTACCAAAGCCATTCCAAAGGTGTTGTCGGCGGTTGTTTTTGCCACAACCATGCCTTCGTTGGCTTCTCTATCGGCACGCTTTGCGGCTACTTTTTGCCCTTTTTTGCGTAGCACCACAATTGCCTCTTCAAAATCGCCGTTTGCCTCGGTTAATGCTTGTTTGCAGTCCATCATGCCTGCACCTGTTTCTTGACGTAGTTTGTTTACATCAGCAGCCGTAATTGCCATTTTTTATGTTTATTTTTAAATTAATTGAATTGAATAATTTCTTTTTGGTAATGGTTTTAAAAAAACGTGCAAAATTAATGTTTTTATCTCAATTGACCAAATTTTATTCCTACAACCTAAAAATAGGCTACGTGTGTTGAGGTTTGCTTTTTTTTTGCCATTCTACCAAGCCCCAAACAGCCAAAAGGGTAAAAATAAAGTATTGAAATGCCAAGCCATACAGATTTTTATAGACCATCAACGGCATTATCAACACATCGCCGACTATCCAGTAAATCCAATTTTCTGTCTTTTTTCGAGCCATCAGATACATACCAACCACAAAGCAAGCCGACGTAAAATCATCGGCTTCTACGGTGTTGCTATCGGTAAATCTATTCAAAACCACAAGCAGAATACCAAAAATTAGCACGACCAAGCCCAATGAAAGAATATTTTCACGGGCTGAATTGTTGGATATAGGCAATTTTTTTGAGGTCTTAGGGTTTTTTTTGAGCCAGAGATACCAGCCCCAAATACTCATCACAAAATAATAAACATTAACACCCATGTCGGCATAGAGCTTGGCTTGATACATCAAAAAAGTAGAAATCAATACATTGACAATGCCCGTCGGATAGACCAAAATATGCTCCTTTTTTGAATACCAAACACTCAATAACCCAAAAAATACAGCTACGTTTTCTAAATTAAACACACTATTCATCATCTATCTTTGTTAAGAAATGGGGCTAAAAATTTGCAACAAATCGCCGTCAATCCATTCGTTAGAAACCCATTTGCCAACGATTTTGGGTGCGGCGATGCCTTGACCAAAGTGCGTCGTGGTTGAGGTAAAAATCCTTGCCTCGTCCCACAATCCAGCCCCAACAAACGCCCCAATCGTTTGGCTGCCACCCTCAACTATCAGCGATTGAATATCCAAACTATGCAAATGGCTCAACAATATTTCTAAAAAATCGGAACTCTGAAAATCCATTTTTAAATAACGAACATTTGGCAACACCGACGATTTTTCTTGCTCCGTTACGACCAAGGTTTGGGCTTCGTTGTCGAATATATTGTGGTTTATATTTATTTGTAATTGTCTGTCTATAAGTATTCTCATTGGGTTTTTGCCCTGCCATTCTCTTGCCGTCAAGCTTGGATTGTCGTGCTGTGCCGTAGCCGTTCCCACCAAGATAGCCTGCTCTTCGGTTCGCCATTTGTGGGCTATTTTTCTCGACCATTCGTTGCTAATCCATTTGGAATCATAGTTTTTTTGGGCTATGAATCGGTCGTTGGTCTGTGCAAATTTTAAGATGATATAAGGTCTTTTTTGTTCGTGAAAAGTAAAAAAACGTTTGTTCAAAGCCCTGCATTCTGCCTCCAAAACACCATTTATTTCAACTTCTATCCCTGCATTTTGGAGCATCGCAATGCCTTTTCCCGAAACCTTAGGGTTTGAATCTATGCAACCAACAACCACTCTGGGAATCTTTTTTTCGATAATCAAATCCACACAAGGAGCCGTTTTGCCCCAATGCGAGCAAGGTTCCAAACTGACATAGAGCGTCGATTGGGTGAATAAATCAACGTGTCTTTGTGCCTCGTTTATGGCATTGACTTCGGCGTGAGCCTCGCCATATTGCTCGTGGTAGCCCTCGCCGATAATGCTGCCGCCAGCAACCAAAACCGAACCCACCATGGGGTTTGGCTGCACACGACCCAAGCCAAGAGCCGCCAACTGCAAGCAACGGTGAAGATAAAAATGGTCGTCGGACATGCTATATCGTTAAAGAAATGATTTGAACAGCTGCAAAAATACAAAAAAAATGCCATCTTCCGACGGCACTCTTGTTTAATTGATGTTCATTAAGATTTAAAAAAAACTTTTTTGTGGAAACGAAAATTATCTCACCACCATCACCGTTCCTTTTTTCTGATACACGTTGCCGTCTCGCCCAATAAAATCTATGACATAGACATAAACACCCATCGGCACCTCTTCGCCGTTTGCCAGCTTGCCA
>JAYWHZ010000353.1:0-7097 GCA_043777395.1 Bacteroidota bacterium | reverse complement strand
TGATGAGAAATTAGTAAATAATTCGTTTTAATAAAAAAAATCTAAATCTAAAAATGCGGAACGTGAGGAGTTTTGAGGCTTATTGTTTGGCGTTGTGTGTTGTGTGTTGTGTTTGCAAATGTAGTAAATGTTTTTTGATTGTTTAAAAAAAATGCTTTTTATTTTTGATAGAATGAAACCTATTCAAAGTTTCACTTGCCAAACCTTGTTGCTATCCAGCCATTAAACAAAAAATCTTGCCCCGACGAAGGACAAGATTTTTTTGTTACAAGGAAAAGTTGATATTTAACGTTTCTTTTTCTTAAACATTCGGAGCATCACGTCTGTTACGGCAAAACCCCCAACGACGTTGAGCGTTGCCAAAAACACGGCTATAAAACCAATCGAAAGCATGAGATAGCTGTCGGCGGGCGTTCGTCCCAGCACTATCATTGAGCCGATGATGACCACGCCCGAGAGGGCATTGGAGCCCGACATGAGGGGTGTGTGTAGCACCGAAGGCACTTTGGAGATGATTTCCATGCCCACAAAAGTGGCTAAGATGAGTATGGTGATGATGTTCAGATTTTGGGCAAAAGTGGCGAGTAAGTCGTTCATATAGGTTGTATTTTGTTAGAGTAGTTGGTTGTTCATGAGCCTTCCCGAGTCGATGAGTTCACGCAGGTGTTTGTTTTTGAGGAGTTGCGGCATTTCGGCGAGGTGTCGGGTGTTGTGCATATCGGTGCCGACGAACCGTATCATTTTGTTTTTGATGAGTTGTTCGGCTATTTTTTGTGCTGGCGGTCCGTAGTGTCCGTTTAGTGATAGGATGTTGAGTTGAAATAAAATTCCGGTGTCAAACAGTTCTTCATATTTTTTAAAGTCGTCGTACATGTGTCCGTAGCGTTCTGGGTGTGCAAAGATGGGTTTGTAGCCTTTCATTTGGAGGTCAAAGATCACTTTTCTGATGTTCCGATACTCGTTGTTGAAGGCTACCTCAAAGAGTACATAGTTTTGGGCAATGGGTATGAGGTCGCCCGTCTGGATAAGTTTCTCAAAGTGTTCGTCGGCAAAATATTCGGCAGAGACATTTATCTTAAAGTCGATTTTTTGGTTTCGGAGTTCATTTTGGATTTTTTCTAAGCCAAGTTTAAGTATCGGCGTGGTGTTTTTATAATAATCCCACATGATGTGCGGCGTTGTCGTTATGCTTTTGTAGCCCAGATTGATAAGTCCTTTAATCATTTCTATGCTGTTTTCCAACGATTTTGCGCCATCATCTACCGCTGGTATGAGGTGTGAGTGCATGTCAGCCCCGATAGCCGAAAAATCTGCCATGGCATCGGCTTTGCTGGCAAACACGTTTTTGAATATAGAAAGCATATGATTTAATTGTTTGATGTTTGATGTTAATTGTATTGATTAGATGGATACGCCGTAATAATTTTTCTTGCCTTTTTGAATTAACATAAAGGCACTGCAAACCAAATCTTTGCTTGAAACCATATAGTTGGCATCTGTATTCTTGATTTTGTTGATGCTGATACTCCCGCCTTGTAGCAGCTCTCTGGCTTCTCTTTTTGAGGCACAAATATTGGTCTTTTCAACCAAAAACGAGACAATATCTGTTGTTTGCTCTTCCAGATCTTGGTGTGTCAATGGATTTCTGATACACGGAATTTCTTCAAAAATGCTCTCTAAGGTTTGTTTATCCAGCGATTTTAGTTCCTCGTTTGTACCCTTTCCAAACAGTATCTCCGATGCCGCAAGCACTTTGTGGTAGTCTTGCTCCGAATGTACTCTGCACGTAACGTCTTGGGCAAGGGTTTTTTGTATCAACCTCAAATGTGGTGCTTGGTCGTGTTGGGTTGCTATGTCTTCGATTTGCTTTTGGTCTAATAAAGTAAAAATTTTGATGTATCGCTTGGCATCTTGGTCGGTTTGGTTGAGCCAAAACTGATAAAACTTATACGCCGATGTTTGTTTGGCATCGAGCCAAATGTTGCCCGATTCGGATTTTCCAAACTTCGTCCCGTCGGCTTTTGTTATCAGCGAGCAGGTTGCGGCAAAGGCATTTCCAGCAGCTATGCGGCGAATGAGTTCTGTGCCTGCCGTGATGTTTCCCCATTGGTCTGAGCCGCCCATTTGCAAACGTACATGTTTATTTTTGTAAAGCCAGTAAAAATCGTATCCTTGCAACAATTGGTACGAAAATTCGGTAAAAGACAGCCCCGTTTCCAAGCGTTTTTGCACAGAGTCTTTGGCAAGCATGTAGTTTATGGGCAAATGTTTGCCTACGTCTCTCAAAAAATCGAGTATCTTGAAATCCTTAAACCAGTCATAATTGTTTACTATCTGGGCTGCATTGTCGCCCGTAAAGTCCAAAAAACGTTTGAGTTGCAATTCAATGCCTTCGATGTTGTGTTGGAGGTCTTCGATCGAGAGCAGGTTTCTTTCCGTCGATTTGCCCGAAGGGTCGCCTATCATGCCTGTTGCCCCGCCTACGAGGGCAATGGGCGTGTGTCCGCACCGTTGAAAATGCACTAAAATCATGATTTGGCATAGGCTTCCCACGTGTAGCGAATCTGCCGTAGGGTCAAACCCGATGTAGGCTACCGTCGATGGGTGGTCTAAGAGATATTGTTCGGTGTCGGGCATCAGGTCGTGGAGCATGCCACGCCAGCGTAGTTCTTGTATAAAATTGGGGTTCGTCATCATTTTTTTCGGTTCTGTTGTGGTTATTTGCCCATAAACTCAAAATATTTTTGCAAAATTAATAAAACTAATTCATTTTTAAACCCTAAATCAGATATATTTATAACTTTGTGTTGGCATTCTAAAAGTCTATAACCTATGAAATACATTTTAGCAACCCTCATGGCTTCGTTTTTGGCTGCTTGCGGTTTGGTTATCCCTTTGGATTTACCCCAAAAAAAAACCAGATTGGTGGTCAATTGTTTGTTTTCTCCCGACGATTTTTTTCGGGTATCCATAGGCAATACTGCACCCATATTGGGCAAAACACGCCCCAAAACCCTGCGAGAAGCCCAAATCTCAATTGGGAGCAACACGGGCGAAACCACCACCGACTTTGTTCTCGACTCGACAATCCAAATCGTCAAAAACGAACGCAACCCCGACCAAATGGACACGACTATCGTTTATAGTTTTAGGTCGCTGACCACCAAACCCACCGAGCAAACCACCTACACCATCTCTGCTACAAGCAAGGGTTTTGAAACGCCGGCACAGGCCACCCAAACCGTGCCACGCCACGTAGCCATCAATTCGCTCCAATATGTTGGAGCGACAAACACCGACGGCTTGCTCAACTTTCAGTATGCCATGACGTTTGACGACGTAGCCGATGAGACCAATTTTTATGGCATGAGCGTTTATGTCAAAAATCAAACCCAAAAACTCAAACGAGGCTTTTATAGCTTTGACCTCGACCTAGCTACCGGACTGACCAACGACCCAACCAACTGGGCTGGCGATGCTGCCTTGGGCGTGTATTATGGCAACATACCTGTTTTTACGGATAAATCGTTTCGCAATGGCTCAAAAACAATCTTTTTTTCGGTCTCTAACAAAATCTTTTCGCCCAATCCGCCGCTAATACTCGATGTCTATGTAGAATTGCAGACACACACGAGGGCTTCGTATAACTATATTTTTTCTGCCAACCAACAAGCCAACAGCAACGGAACGCCTTTTGTAGAGCCAACGCTCAACTATACTAACATCAACAATGGCTTGGGTATTTTTGCAGCTTATGCTACATTTGGTCAAAAATTAAATTAGAATCCAACAGTCATTTTTTTTTGTTAATATTGTACCAAAATCATTAAACCAAAGCCTTTTTATCCAAATGCGTTTTTTTAACCATTTTTTGAGCAATGCCCTGGCGGTTGTTTTGGCTGTAGCCTTGTGTCAGTTTCCTGTTTATTTTAATCAGTATCTCAACGTGTTGTCGGGAGCCTATACCGAGTCCGCAAAAGTGTATCAAGACATCGAAAAAGCGGCTGCCCAGAGCAACAAAACGGTTGAGGCGTTCATTGCCAAACACCTCAACGACCAAGACCTCGACTTCAACAATTCGGGCAAGGTGATGGACAATGCCGTTAGACGGTATGAAGGCTACAAAAAAGCATTTGAGGCATTGAAAAGTGTCGATTTTTGGTCAAAACCCATTCAATTTATCAAATATTTTGACAATGATTTGGCTAAATCGGTGCAGTTTCAAGCGGGTGTTCCTGCGAGTACCGAAGGTCTGATGTATGCACTGTTGGGTGTTTTGTTGAGTGTGGTGATGACTTTTATAGTTGAAAAAATCATTAGACCCAAAAAAGAATTGGCAAAATATTAACGTGATACCCTTTTTATGATAGACAAACTGAACCAAATAAAAGAACTCATTGGGGACCTCAAACCCCTGCCAAAAGATGTGTCTGCCAAAGCAGAAACGTTTTTGATGGCACTCGAAACGCTGGTACAAAACACCACACAAAACGAAATTGACGACTTTGAAGACGCATTGGACACCTTCAAGTCGCAACTCGACACCCAAAACGACAGGATTCAAGACAGACGTACCACCGACACGCAAGTGAGGCTCTACGAAGAGTCCATCAAACTTTTGGGCAATAAAATCGTGGGTACAATAAGCAAACTTGAAGACATGTTTTTTGGTCTCGATACGCTGGGCATCAGCAATGACCTGAGCGAAGCGTGGGAATATGTACCCTTTGAGTCGCTGCTGACCGGCACCAGCCCGATGGGCGAAACCATCAACAGCCGCCGATATGAGGTCGATAACAAAAAGTTTGACGACTATCTGGCGTATCGATTCTATGGCTCTACAGATTTTTATGCAACGGGCATCTGCTTTCAACTCAATGAATTTAAATCTGACGAGTCGCAATTTAGCATCACCATCAAAATCTTGGTCGAGCTCACCAAATACGAATATTGCCTTCACCACGTGGTAGAGCCAAAAAACAACACACAAAACCTAACCATCAACGAGATAATCAAACGAAAACCAGACCTCAACCGTTTTTACCATCAGCCCCTAAATGAACTTGAAATAGACAGTTACTGCACCAAAATTGGTAAAGAAATATTGGAAATGGCTGAAAAATTATATAAAACAAAAAGTAAATCCTAATGTACCATTAAATAAAATTGAAGATGAATAGCGATTTATTGGTCAGCTTGTGTCTGGGGCTTGGGTTGAGTGCTTGTTGCGGTTTTCGTGTTTTTATTCCGTTGCTTGCCACCAATGTTGCTGCCCTTCTACACATCGTTACACTCGGCGAGGGTTTTGTTTGGCTTGGCACATACACGGCGCTCGCTTGCCTTTTGGCAGCCACCGTAGGCGAAATTTTGGCATACTATGTTCCTTTTATCGACAATCTATTAGATGGCATTGCCACGCCCGTGTCTGTGGTTGCCGGCACGCTCATCAGCACGTCTATCTTGCCCATCGACGAGCCGCTACTCAAATGGGCTTTGGGTCTGATGGTTGGCGGCGGTAGCGCTGCCGTGATACAGACAGGAACGGGCATTTTGCGTCTGTTGAGCAGCAAACTCACCGGCGGCACCGCCAATTCTATTGTTTCGACCACCGAAAACGCAGCAGCAATTGGCGGTTCGTTGTTTGTGTTTTTTATGCCTTTTGCCGTTTCGGGCTTGTTTTTGTGTTTGATTGTTTGGCTTCTCAATCGCTTATTTAAAAAGAAATCAAGTTCTGGAATCTAACCCAATTCAATGATTATTTTGGTATCAAGTCTATGTTTTTCAGTTGTTGTCCGTCTCCCATTGGTATAATAAAAATTTTGGCAAATGATGTTGGCATCACCGCTTTGTGGTTTGTAGAACCTGAAAACGCTGAAATTGAGGTCAATACGTCGCTTGTCATAGAGCAATGTATTGTTGAGTTGGAGGAATATTTTTTGGGCAAGCGTCGTTTTTTTACCGTTCCTATCGACTTCGACCAAGCGACTCAATTTCAGAAGACGGTTTTTGGCGAGCTCGAAAAAATAGCCTATGCCCACACCATTTCCTACGAAACGCTGGCGGTGCGTCTGGGTAGCAAACGGCATATTAGGGCTTCGGCATCTGCCAACGGCAAAAATCCGATTGCTATACTTGTTCCTTGCCATAGGGTGGTGGGTAAAAGCGGCAAACTGGTTGGTTATTCGGGCGGCATTTGGCGAAAGCAGTTTTTGTTGAGCCTCGAGCAGCAAAATGCTGGGCAAGCATTGGTTTTATTTTAGATTTTTTGGTGTTCCTTACAAGCCTAAAATTTGTTTTATTTTTTAATTAATTTTTCTACAAATGTCTCATTTTTTTGATTGATGATTTTGAGAAAATTTGTATGCTGATAAAAAAGACGTATATTTGTGGAGGTTAATTTTTTACCAAAGCCACGTTAAACAAACCCTAATTTTATGCACCCAAAACTATTTTTTACCCTTTTATTCGTTCAAGTTGTGATGTCAAACCCTGTTTTGTCGCAAAACCAAAACAGACAGATAGAAGCCAAAAAAATTAACGTAAACCTAAAAATAGATGGCGAACTCCTCGAAAATGAATGGAACACAGCCCAAACCCAGCAAGACTTTAAACAACATTACCCATTCGACTCCACGCTTGCCAGATCCAAAACAGCCGTCAAAATCCTATTCAACGAAGATTATCTCTACATAGCAGCCATCTGCACCGATAATTTTCCCCAAAAACCCTTTGTCGTCAATTCCTTAAAACGTGATTTTGAAGCCTCCAACTCCGACCTCTTTGCCGTCTATCTCGAAACATTCAACGACGGGCAAAACGCCTTTTTCTTTACCGTCAATCCCTATGGCGTGCAGCGTGAAGGGCTTATTTCGGGCGGCGGCGAGTTTGGCGGCACCGATGCAAGCTGGGATAATATTTGGTTTGTCGAAACTAAACAGTTGGGCAACGCATGGACTGTAGAAATGGCTATTCCCTTCAAAACGCTCCGCTACAAAGCAGGTGAAAGCCAATGGAAAGTCAATTTTGTGCGTGCCGACTGGAAACAAAACGAACGAAGCATCTGGAACGCCGTACCTCGAAATTTTCGCCCCTCAAAC
>JAYWHZ010000352.1:0-7108 GCA_043777395.1 Bacteroidota bacterium | reverse complement strand
ATGCTCCACGTCATACCCAACGTAAGCAACGCCACGGAGGCAGCAGCCCACCATTTTTGGGTTTCAAAACCAATAACGAACCCCTTGTTTTTGGCTTTTTTTGGCTTGCTACTGTCTGCTATCTCGCCATGAACCAGCTTGGTGTCGAGGTCTTTTTTTATCAATTCAAAAATGCCCGCTGGTGGCAAAACTTCAAAACCATCGAGACATTGCTTGATGTTTTCTTCAAATTCGGTGTGTTTGTTCATGTTTTTCAATCCTTTTTAAGGTGTTATTCATTATAATTTTTATTCAATCGAATAGCCGATTGTGCCACAATCATGGCTTTGAGTATAGATTTTGCCCGTGCCAGCTGCGATTTTGATGTCCCTACTGCAATGCCAAGCATGTCGGCTATCTCGGCGTGCGAAAAACCCTCTACCACATACAAGTTAAAAACCGTTCGGTAGCCATCAGAAAGATTTTGAACGCAGTTCATAATGTCTTGCACGTGGAGTTTGCTCATTGCCTCGTTGGCTTGGCTGTCGGCGTGGTTGCTGTCATATTCAGATGCCTTGTGAAGCACATTGTTTTTTCGGTAGCCGTCTATGGCTGTATTGACGATGATGCGTTTTATCCAACCCTCAAACGAACCTTCGTGCTTGTAGAGCGGCAGCGACTGAAACACTTTTATAAAACCATCTTGAAGCAAATCGGCGGCTTTGTCGGGGCAGTTGGCATAACGCATACAGACCCCAAACATCTTTTTGGCATACAGCTGGTACAGCCGCTCTTGGGAGCGACCATCGCCCGACACGCAAAGTCTTATTAGTTCGTATTCGTTCACAAAGAGCTGCATTTTGGTTGGTCAATTAAAAAATAAGTATCCCAAATCAAATAAAAAAGTATTTAAAAATTCGGTCGCCTATCCATAAACAAAAGACGAACCAACGTTTCAAAAGGTTGCAACCCTTTTGTTTGGTTAGCTCTCTTGCCCAAAACTATCCCAGCCTTGTGCTTTCAGGTCGTGGATTGAGTTGGATTTGGTAATGAGTTTTTTGCCCTCTTCGGCATCACACACATAGCCGATGACGCTTATGTCGGGGTTGTCTTTTATTTTTTCATAATCGGCTTGCGAAACCGTGAAGAGCAGTTCGTAGTCTTCGCCACCGTTTAAGGCACACACCGTGGGGTCGAGGTTAAATTCGAGTGCTGTGTTATAAACCGTTTTGTCTATCGGGAGTTTGTCTTCATAGATTTTGCAGCCCACTTGGCTTTGTTTGCACAGGTGAAAGAGCTCCGAAGCCAAGCCATCAGAAATATCAATCATGGCAGTAGGAACGAGGTTCAATTCCTCAAAGATTTCTACCATGTCTATTCGGGCATCGGGTTTGAGTTGGCGTTGAATGGGATAGCTCTTGCCATCAAAATCGGGTTGTATGCTGGGCGATTCCATAAACACCCTTTTTTCTCGTTCCAAGAGCGTCAGTCCGATATAGGCGGCACCCAAGTCGCCCGTTACACAGATGAGGTCTCCTTTTTGGGCTGTGTGTCGGTGTGTTATTTTGTCTTTTTTGGCTTCTCCCACCACCGTAATGGCAATGACCAAGCCGCTCGGTGTGCTGGTTGTGTCGCCGCCTACGAGGTCTATTTTATATTTTTTGCATGCCAATGCAATGCCTTTATAGAGTTCGTCCATGGCTTCGATGGTGTATTTGCTCGATATGGCAAGGGCAACGGTGATGTGTGTTGCCGTGCCGTTCATCGCTACGATGTCAGACACATTGACCACCACAGCTTTGTAGCCCAAATGTTTTAAGGGTGTATAGACCACATCAAAATGAATGCCTTCGACCAGCAAATCGGTAGAAATCAAGAGGCAATCGGTGTCGTTTTTGGCAATGACTGCTGCGTCGTCGCCAATACCTTTGAGTGTGCTGGTGTGGTAGATTTTGGTGTCTTGCGTCAGGTGGTCTATCAATCCAAATTCGCCTATGTCGCTGATGTTTTGCATGGTTTTGGGGTCTTTTTAATCTTTAATGGCTTGTATCTTGCTTTTTTATCCCACAAAACTAAACAATATTTTTCATTCCATGCCACGATACTCAACCATTAGCACTATTTTTGTACTTTGGTCAAAATAAATATAAAAACCTTCAAAAAATTATCTTTTAAACAAAAAATAGCCATGAATTTAAAAACTCTTTTAGCCTGTGTTTGCCTTTTTATCGCCTCAATGCTCGAACGCCAAAGCCTCATTGCCCAAACAGCCGTAAACTTGGGCGAAATGATAGATTACAGACCAGATAGCGCCGCTCTGGGGCAAACACCCATGCGATATGTCCGAATAAACATTCATGTGGTGAGAAAATCCAACAAAACGGGCAATTTTTCGGATAGTTCAGGCAAAGCATACATCAAAAAATTGGTTTCGGAAGCCAACTATAACCTCCAAAATAATCAAAAAATGAATTTGCCCATCGGCAACCAAACACCCGTTTTGCCCATCGGCTACCAATATGTACTCACGGGCGAAAACCCAAACGACGACGGCATCTATTTTATAGACGACCACGAGGTTTACCTATTTGACGGCAGCAACATACCGCAGATAGCCACAAGCACACTCTTTGACCGATATGGCAAGCAAAAAGGCAAAGTCATCAATATTTTTTTGATGGAAAACAAAGACAGCACCGACTACAACGGCAGGGGCATTGGCTACCCCGACTGGGTCAAGATGAGCAGCTCATACGCCAATTTTAAAAGAGATTTTGGCACTTGGTTTATGGTCGGACTATTTAACCACGAAGTGGGACACAGCTTGGGGCTTTGGCACACGTGGGACGGCGGTAGCGGCTGCCCCGACACGCCTACGCACCCAAACTGCTGGAACCACGAACCCGAAGGCATTTGCAAAGTGGCATCAAACAACATGATGGACTATAACGCCAACGACAACGCCCTAACGCCCTGCCAGATAGCCATCGTGCAATACAACTTTACCCAAAGCCAACCCTACGGAAGCCGCTCCAAATTGATAGAAAATTGGTGTATCTACAAACCTGATAGCCTCACAACAATAGCCGAAAACCAAAACACGGTGTGGAAAAAAACCTACGACCTTGAAGGCGACATTACCATTGCTCAAAATGCTTCGCTAACCATAAAAAGCAGAGTAAACCTACCCAAAAATGCCAAAATATACATAGCCAAAAACGCCAAACTCATCGTCGATGGTGGATTGATAACCAACCTATGCCAAGAGCAATGGGCAGGCATTGAGGTGTGGGGAGCAAGCAACGCAAGCAAAAAACGAAACTATGCCGCATCGGTCATCTTAAAAAACAATGGCTTGATAGAAAACCTAAAAACCACCGCAAACCGATAAGCCAAAACTAAAGCATTGCAAAAAATTAATTAAATTGAATTTAAAAAAGCCAAAGTATCTACGCCGTCGGCATAGCCCGAGAGTTGGGGTGTTTGGGCTAAGCCAAAAGGAACGGCATCCAAAAAATGAATATTTTCTGCACCCACAACACACTGAATGTTGGGCTGAGCTGCCAAAATTTTATCTGCCAAATCTTGCTCCGAAGCGTACGTTTCGTAGTACAACACACCGATAGACGACACCAAACTTTGGCTCTCGGTAGCAATCAAAAAACCATTGGTGTAGTGGTGTGTGCCATTGACAAGCAAGATAGCCAAGTTGTATTCGTAGTTATTAAAATATTTGTAGTGATTTTTGATGTCCGAAAAAACCTCCATGGCATCAAAAAAAGGAATGAAATCGTAGCCTTCGGGGACATAAAGTTTAGACACATTACGACAGCCAAGCCCAAAATAGGTAAAAATATCTTGACCCAAAGCCACCAAATCTTGCTCGTTTTCTTTGCCCATGAGAACAGCCACCGACGTTCTGTTTTTTCGGATAATGCTTGGTACGTGGGCAAAATAATAATCAAAATAGCGGCTTGTATTGCCGCTGCCGGTGGCAATGATGGCATCAAAATTTTTTAATAATTCGACCTGCTCAATGCGTTCTTCAAATCTGGGCTCTATCTCAATCAAACCATCGATAGCAAAACGCATCAAAATTTTATCAGACGACGAGATCTTGACCAACGCCCGATGACCAGATAGCAGCACACACATCAAATCGTGAAAACCAACCATAGGGATATTGCCTGCCATGATGATGCCAATATTTTTTTGCGTTGGGCTGTCGGCTATCTGGTAGCCATCGAGCCAAGCAGATAGTTGGGGCAAGGTCAGGCAATCGGACCAGTTTTGGAGTGCAAAACGGACGTTTTGGGGCGAAAACCAAGCGTTTTGGTGGCGAGGTTCGTGTGCTATCTGGTCGTTGGCGGCTTGTTTGAAACGGTTGCCCAAGGCGACAAAGGCAGCCATGCGTTGGTTAAAATTTAGATTATCCAAAACTATTTTTTTATTTATTTTGTTAAATGATTAATTTTGCAAAGTTATTAAAATAAATACTAAAAAACGATAAGATTATGGCAATCATGATAACCGACGACTGCATCAACTGTGGTGCCTGCGAACCCGAATGTCCAAACACCGCCATCTATGAAGGCAGCGTAGATTGGGCTTTTACCGACGGCACCAAAGTGAAAGGCACATTTACGACCATAGACGGCAAGACCGTTGATGCCGAAACCCGCAACGACCCCAAAGAGTATGACCGATACTACATCGTTTCGGACAAATGCACGGAGTGCTGCGGTTTTCACGAGGAGCCTCAGTGTGCCGCTGTGTGTCCCGTAGATTGCTGCGTACCCGACCCCGACCACATAGAAACCAACGAAACGCTGTTGGCTCGAAAAGCAATATTGCACCTCAACTAAGCCCAAAATATTGAAATACGCTTGCCTCGCTGCTGTTTTTGACCCAAAAATGCGTGAGATTTTTGCTGTTAAAACACAATAATAATAAATAGTATTTCAAACTTTTTGCAGCGTTTTGAAGTATGTAGTATGAATTAGTTTAAAAAAATCAAAAAAATGTTGGCATTAATACAAACAAAAATCTGCAACAACAACCATAGATTATCTCACAAAAATACGTTGCCGACCGCCCAATGGACCTCGAAGGCAGACGACGCAGACCAGCAGGCGTGGACGAAACTCGCCGCCGACAATTTTTTTATGAACCTCGATTATCTCAAAGCCTTGGAGCAAAACCTGCCGAATTCTATCACGCCTTATTACCTCGTGGTTGAGCAAAACGGCGTGCCAATGGTTGCTGTTTACTGCCAGATGTATGAATTTTTGGGTACTGAGTTGGCTTTTTTGAAGACAAAAAACAAAAAAATTATCCACAATCTAACCATCGATGCCTTGCAATGTACCAAGTTTAGGTTTCTGACGATTGGCAATTTTTTTCAGACGGCAAGCCAAAACATAGCCAAACACCCAACGCTCTCCGACGAAGATGCCCTGCGGATTGTACTCAAACAAACAACCGCTGAGAAACAAAACATTGGCTTTGATGCTATTATTCTTAAAGACACAACCTCAGCCGATGCCAATCCGCAGGGCTTTCATGCGTTTTATACGGAACCCAATATGGTGGTAGAAATCAATAAAAATTGGGCGTGTTTTGATGATTATCTCGATAATTTGTCTTCAAAATATAGGATCAGAGCCAAAAACGTGTTGAAACACACACAAACGATAGACAAACACCTGCTCTCCAATGACCAAATTGAAACCTACCAAACACGCCTCTACGAACTTTTTGGGGTGGTGTGCAACGAAGCCAATTTTAGCGTTGGTAGGGTCAAACAATCTTATTTTTATGACCTCAAATGCCGCCTCGAAGACCAATTTCAGATATTAGGCTATTTTTTGGAGGGCGAACTCATTGGCTTTGCCTCTTTTTTTATTAACAAACGGCAACAGATTTTAGAAAGCCATTTTGTGGGGTTTCAATATGAACACAACAAAACCTACAAACTTTACCAAACGATGCTCTACGACTTTGTGCGGTTTGCCATCGAAAACCAATCGCAAAAACTCTATCTGAGCCGCACGGCACCCGAAATAAAAAGCACCGTCGGGGCAGTGCCGCAAACGCTAAACTGTGCCATCAGGTTTGAACAACGCCTGACCAACTACCTTCTTGCCAACACCCTCAAATATATTCCGCAAAGCCCGTGGACACAACGCAGACCGTTCAAAGACCCTCAAAATCTGTTGTAAAAAAAACCATGGGCAGACCCAACTTTACCCATCAAACCACATAAAATATCTCGTGAATTTAGACCAACGCATTCGGAGCGTCATCCGTGATGTACCTGATTTTCCACAAAAAGGCATCATTTTTAAAGATATTACCCCAATTTTAATGGATTATCAACTCTGTGCCGACATCGCTGCCGCTTTGGTTGCTCCTTATGCAAGCAGCCAGATAGATTGCATCTGCTCGGTCGAAAGCAGAGGCTTTTTGTTTGGAATGCTCATGGCTCAACAACTCAAAGTACCGTTTGTACCCATCAGAAAAAAAGGAAAACTGCCCGGAAAAACCGTTTCCGTAGGCTACGATTTGGAATATGGAACCTCGATAGTAGAAATTCACACCAATTTTATAGAAAAAGACTGGCGTGTGTTGATACACGACGACCTGCTGGCTACGGGCGGCACCGCCATTGCGGCGGCTCAACTCATCGAGATGGAGCATGGCAAAGTGGCGGGTTTTTCGTTTGTGGTGGAGTTAGAAGCTCTGGGAGGAAACAAACTGTTGCAATCTTATTGCCAGATGCTCACAAGTTTGGTCAGGTATTAAGTCTTGTGTGAGGTTTATTGGTTTATTGGTTTATTGGGTGCAATGGTATAAAACTCGAAAAAAATCGTAACTTCGCAAAAACTGAATTTCAAAAATGCAAATAAACGCCACCATAACAGGATTACAGTATAAAGTTTTGCTTGCTAACGAATTGGAAACAATCAAAAGTAAAGATTTTGACATCAACACTTGCCCAACTTCTTGTATTTATTCCGACAAAAAACTAAATTTTGCTATCTCAAAATGGGTTTCGCCCAAACGTACAAGGTCATATCCGTATGAAAGAGTGTATAATACATTGGCAAACGGTAAGAAAATAACAGTT
>JAYWHZ010000351.1:0-2132 GCA_043777395.1 Bacteroidota bacterium | reverse complement strand
TAAGTTGAAGGGCATAGCCAGCCCAATATTGTAGCTCGCCTTAAAAGGATTTTCGACAACCACAACCAGCGAGTCTATCTTGGATATTGGCGGTTTGGATTGGTCTTTAATTTTATTTTTTTTGCCCTTGCCAATGATTTGAGTCTTGGGATTATCAGTATAAATATCTTTTTTCTTAGATTTAAAGATACCACAGCCACTCAACGTGATGAGTGCAACCATAAAAAAAATAGACATCGAGGCAGAATACGTATTAAAATGAATGAATTTTGACATTGGTTTGGTCATTTCGGTTGGTTTGGTATTGATGGGCAATAAAACGCTCAAAAATAATACAAATTTATCAATAATATGCAAAAAAAACCACTCGACACACTAAGTCGAATGGTTTTGGGAGTTATCAAAACTTCAAATATTTAGAAACTAAATCCAATGCTCAAAGTCGTGCGGTAGGCTGGAAAAACGCCCAACGGAATGCTGTTTGAACCAAAATAACCTCTACTGTCAAAAAAACGGTCTATTTGGTTGGTCGGAATAAAAGTGTTGTTGTCGCCGAGGTTAAATCCTGAAAGCACTTCATTCACATCGTTAATAAAATTGACCCTATCGCCTTGTGCAATTGGACCGGCTCGCAAATCCATCTTGTACCTGCCAAGTCTTGGACCAAAAAAGCCCCAATCCAACACAAAATGCTCACCCAAAATCCATTGGTAGCCAAGCATCAAACCGCCACCGATGCTTCTAAAATTAATATCGCCGTCGTAGGTCTTGTTGTTTAAAATGAGCGTGGTGCCGCTGCCGCCTTTTGAATAACGAAAAAACGGTCCTATATAGAAACCATTTAGGGCTGCACGTTTTTTTGAAGGGTAGAAACGAAGCTCGGGCGTGAGGGCAAAACCAGTAAAACGACCAAAAGACGACTCGACCGTTAAACCAGAAGAGTTGCTAATTACCGACTGTACTCCAACGGTTCCAACGCCATAAGAATAGGCACCCGATAGATTTAACGACAGTTTGTTTGCCACTTTTACCTCCACAGACGGACCGACCGACGAGGCGAGAAAGATAAACAAATTGACCTTGACAGCAATTTTGGGAGTCGATTCTTGGGACTTAATCATTTTTTGGGCTATGCCAAAATTCGTAATACCCATTACGATGAGTAGGGTTAAAAAGTTTTTTTTCATAACAAATAATTAAAATTTTAAGGTTTTATATTTTAGGATATACGGGTTAGCAATATCGATTGATGACATTGCCCAAACAAAGGTAAGCAATTATTTGAATTAGAACTATTTCTAAAAAAAAATATGGTATCTTTACAAACCTTTTTACATTCAAACAAAAAACATTTAATCCATTAAAAAAACAAAATCCAACGAACCCATGTCCACCATCACACAAACCAACATTCGTGCCAATACCTCCGCAGAAGCCATCGCACTCGAACACCATTTTGGGGCACACAACTATCACCCCATCGATGTGGTCATTGCCGAAGGCAAAGGTGTGTTGGTTTGGGACGTAGAGGGCAAATGTTATTACGATTTTCTATCTGCATACTCGGCTGTCAATCAAGGACATTGCCACCCACAAATCATCGATGCCTTAGTGGAGCAAGCCCAACGGCTAACGCTTACGTCGAGGGCTTTTTACAACGACACTCTGGGCGTTTATGAGCAGTACATCACCCATTATTTTGGTTACGACAAAGTTTTACCCATGAACACGGGCGTTGAAGCTGGCGAGACTGCCATCAAACTGGCTCGGCGCTGGGGCTACGATGTCAAGCACATTCCAGAAAACAAAGCCGAGATAGTGTTTGTTGAAGGTAATTTTTGGGGTAGAACATTGGCTGCCATCTCTTCGTCGAGCGACCCATCGAGCTACAAAGGTTTTGGACCTTTTATGCCCGGCTACACCATTATTCCCTACAACGACGTTGATGCCTTAAAATCCGTTTTGGAGCAAAATCCCAACATTGCCGGGTTCATGTTGGAACCCATACAAGGCGAGGCTGGCGTGGTAATGCCCGACGAAGGTTATTTGAAAGCCTGTTTTGACCTTTGCAAAGCCCACAATGTGCTTTTTATTGCCGACGAAGTCCAGACGGGCATCGGTCGCACGGGTCG
>JAYWHZ010000350.1:0-2136 GCA_043777395.1 Bacteroidota bacterium | reverse complement strand
AAGTTTTATGAAAGTTTGGGATTTGTTCAGAGTAGCCCTGTTTATTTGGAAGATAACATCGAACATATCGAAATGATTTTGCTTTGAGACTTTGATTAATTTGAATTGAACAATATTTCTTTAACCATTTCTCTGTCGTCGAATGGGTGTTTTATGCCCTTTATTTCTTGGTAGGTTTCGTGTCCTTTGCCTGCCACCAGCACGATGTCGCCTTTTTGAGCCAATAGAAATGCCGTTTTTATGGCTTCTTTTCTGTCGGCGATGCGTGTGGTTTTAAATTTATTTTGAGGCGAGATGCCAGCCGTCATGTCGTCTAAGATGCTTTCGGGGTCTTCGTGTCGTGGATTGTCTGAGGTCAAAATGATTTTGTGGCTATATAGACAAGCAATTTGGGTCATTATGGGTCTTTTGGAGGTATCTCGGTTGCCGCCACAGCCCACAACGGTTATCATTTTGCGTTGGTTTGCGGTAGCCTTGTCGTTGTTCACAATGTTTTGTATCGTTTTCAATACATTTTCGAGGGCATCGGGCGTGTGTGCATAATCTACGATGCCGACCACGTGCGTTTGTGGGTTTCTAAAATAATCAAACCGCCCGACGACAGACCCCAAATTGGAGAGTTCAATTAAAATTTGTTCTTTGTTTTCGCCCAACAGCACCGCTGCCCCGTAGATTGCCAGCAGGTTGTAGGCGTTGAAACTTCCCACGAGTTTGAAATTTACCGTTTGTTGGTCGATGCTCAAGAGCAGACCCTCAAAATTATTTTCCAAAACCTTAGCCGTGTAGTTGGCTGAGGTTTGGAGGGCATAAGTATATTTTTTGGCTTTGGTATTTTGGAGCATGATGCTGCCGTTTTTATCGTCGGCGTTGGTCAGTGCAAAGGCATGTTTGGGCAATCTATCAAAAAAAGATTGTTTAGCGGCCAGATAGTGCAAAAAAGTCTTGTGAAAATCCAGATGGTCGAGTGTCAAATTCGTAAAAATGCCTCCTTCAAAACACAAACCCTCGATGCGATGCTGTGCAGCGGCGTGCGAACTAACTTCCATAAAAGCAAATTGACACCCCAAATCGACCATTTTTTTGATCAATTGATTGACTGCCAAGGCATCGGGCGTGGTGTGCGTAGAGGGTATGTTGGTGTCGTTTATTTTGTTTTGGACGGTAGATAGCAGCCCTGCTTTATAGCCCAAATTTCTAAATAATTCAAACAAAAGCGTTGCAATGGTCGTTTTGCCGTTCGTACCCGTGATGCCAATGAGTTTTAGTTTTGTTGATGGGTTTTCATAAAAATTGGCAGCCAGCCTACCGAGCGTTTGGTCGCTATTTTCCACTTCGATATAACAAATTTTTTCATTCAACACACTTGGCAATGTTTGGCATACGATGGCTGTTGCTCCTTTTTCTATGGCGAGGCTAATATATTGATGACCATCGGTTTGCGTGCCTTTTTGAGCCACAAAGAGCGTATCTTTCTCAATTTGTCGAGAGTCGAAGGCAATGTTTTGGATTTCAATATCGGCATCAAAGTTGTGTTTGCTTTTCGTTTTTATGGTGTTGAGTAAAGTGCTAATTTTCATGTTTTTTGGCGTTTTTTTATTGTTCAAAATCGGTTTTGAAGGTCTCAAAAAAATCGGGTATCTTGTCCAATATCAGTTGCTGGGTTTCTATCAGGTTGAGGGTCGTTTGTCCACCTGCGGCGTTTTTGTGTCCGCCACCGCCAAAATATAGACTTGCAAACTCATTGGCTGGCACCGAGCCTTTGGAGCGAAAAGACAGTTTGACGTGCGAGACTCTATCGACGACCAAGCAAGCCATTTTTGCCCCTTTTATACTCAATCCATAATTGACCAAGCCTTCGGTGTCGCCCGTTTTTGAATGAAACCTTTGGAGCTCGTCGAGCGAAATAACGATGACTGCCGTTTTGTATTCTGGCAGATAGCTCAGATTATTAATCAAGCAGTAGCCAATCATTTGGAGTCGGTCAAAGCTGTTGCTGTCGTATATTTGGGCGTGAATAAAATCATTTTTTGCCCCTTTTTCCATCAGATTGGCGGCTGTTCGGTGTACTTTTGGCGTGGTGCAAGCAAATCTAAACGAACCCGTGTCGGTCATCAGCCCTGTGTAGAGTGCCGTGGC
>JAYWHZ010000349.1:0-2140 GCA_043777395.1 Bacteroidota bacterium | reverse complement strand
ACGGGTACAAATGGTATAAATGGAAATACAGGTCCAACGGGAGCAACAGGTATAGGCATTGCTGGACCGACAGGTCCAGCAGGCAACGATGGTTTACCGGGTGCAACTGGCTTAGCAGGAACAAATGGTTCGAATGGCAATACCGGTCCAACAGGAGCAACTGGCTTAGCAGGTATTAATGGCAATACCGGTCCAACAGGTGCAACTGGCTTAGCAGGAACAAATGGCTCGAATGGCAATATTGGTCCAACAGGTAATACTGGACCAACAGGTGCAACGGGTTTAGATGGTAATACTGGACCAACGGGAGCAACGGGTTTAGCAGGAACAAATGGCTCGAATGGCAATATTGGTCCAACAGGTAATACTGGACCAACAGGTGCAACGGGAATTTTTGATGCTACGATGGTAGAAAATGGTTTAAGTTTCACGAGTCCTAATATTCGTTTGGGTGGAACGCTCAACCAATTTACGCCTATTAATTTAAATGCTTTTAATTTTAGTTTAAATAGAACAGGAACAGGCAACATACTCATGAATGGTTTGACTTTTCAGGCAGCCGACGATTCGGTATTGACCATAAATAACGGTATTATCCGTAAAAATAAATTTACGGCGGGTGCTGCCACTGCCGACAATGGCTTGACGGTTGTGGGTGGAAATGTAGGCTTGGGCGGAGCCAATCCATTGATAAGAAACACAACAATAGACATGAGTACATTTGGTGCGACTTGGTTGAATTTAGGTGTTGGCTCTTATTTTCAGGTGGCGAGCAGTGTGACTTCGGGTCTCACTACACCAAGTTTCAGAGTAAACGCAAGCACAACACCAAACGTTGGTATAGGTACCAATAACACCACTTACGCTTTGCATGTTCTAAATCCATCATCGGCTCAAACAGGTACAGCATTGGTCGTAGAAGATAGAAAAAGTAACGGCGGGCAACCCGAACTAATCATCAACGATGCTGGCTCATCACATGTAAAGATGCAGTTTCAGATTAGCGGCAATCCAGTTGCAGAAATTAGACACGATAACAACGCACTTCGCTTCAATTCTTTTAAAACAGGTACTGCTGCTGCCGATGGTATGCAGTGGATTACTGGCATAACAGCGGGTCCTGGTACCAATGGTATCGGTGGCAATACAGTTGTGAGCGGTGGCAATGTCCGAATGCATTTGAGGGCATTAGATGGTGCATTTGGTATTAATACCAATAATAACGACGATATAAGGGCTAAATTACACATCAAAGATAGTACAGGAACTGCCAATTTACCTTTATTGGTCATACACGATGCCAATGCCGTTGGCACAAATAATAGCCCAGGTAGAAGTGTTAGTTTTGAGTTGAATGGCGATGGCAGCGTTGATAAAGCCATTTTTAAATTTAATCCCAATACGACCGATTTTCCATTGGCGGCAGGTGGTAGCGGTGCTTTGCTGATTTCGAATGAGGGTATCAATAGAACCATCGCATTCAAAGTAAAAGGAGCTGTAACGAGCGAAGTGATTGGTGTTTTTGACCCATTGGGCGGTCCGTCGGGAACATTTAGACCTGGTGCATCGTCGGTGTACGATTTGGGTACAACCTCACGCCGTTGGGGAACGGTATTTTTGGTCAATAATCCTAATGTCTCATCAGATATAAGGCTTAAAACGAACATTAAAAATTTGGGTTATGGTTTAAATGAAATTATGCAACTTCGACCTGTTCATTACAATTGGAAAACGGAGCCAAACACCAATCCTCAAATGGGACTTATAGCACAAGAATTGCAAAAAATTATGCCTGAAATGATAAAAGAAGGCAACGACAACCAAAAAACACTCGGCGTTACTTACGACTATCTCATTCCTGTACTCATCAAATCGGTTCAAGAGCAGCAAGCCCAGATAGAAGCCCTAAAACAAGCAAACGCACAGATGAAAGCCAATTTGGACAAAGTGCTCAAAGCCCTTCAAATGTCGGGCGTAGAAATCAAATAAAAATAGACTGTTGAAAGCCAGACTTAAATTTTTCAAATCCTTAAAGCAATTGTTGTTTTAAGGATTTTTTGTGTTTTGGGGTTTTTGGACTTGTATTTAGTTGATTTTAACAAAAAAATAAATAAATTAAAAAATAAATTTGCACATCAAA
>JAYWHZ010000348.1:0-2140 GCA_043777395.1 Bacteroidota bacterium | reverse complement strand
GAATGCCAATATTGTTTTGCAAAATGGTTTGAATACGATAGAGTTGCCTATTTCTCAATTGGATAAAGGCAGTTATATTGTTAGGGGCATTCAAAATAATCAAGTTACGCAGCAGTTGTTTGTGAAAGAATAATTGAATTGCCTTAAAGTTTTTAAAAATACAAAACCTCCGAAGTTTGATAGCTTTGGAGGTTTTTTTTGATTTTATGAATGTTTGTTATCGTCCGAAGGGCATGTTCATTTTTCCGCCCATTGATTTTTGCATGTCTTGCATTTTACGCATCATTTTTTTCATTTCGTCAAATTGTTTGACGAGTTGGGCTACTTCGTGTTCGGTTCGTCCGCTGCCTTTGGCGAGTCGTTTTCGTCGGCTGATGTTGGTGAGCAAGTCGGGGTTTTGTCGTTCTTTGATGGTCATAGATTGTATGATGGCTTCGATGTATTTGAAGTTGTCGTTGCTGATGTCTAAGTTTTTGATTTCTTTTCCTACGCCCGGTATCATTGCCATGAGGTCTTTGATGTTTCCCATTTTTTTTATTTGGGCTATTTGGGAGATGAAGTCTTCGTAGTCGAACTTATTTTTTGCTATCTTTTTTTGTATTTTTCGGCTTTCTTCCTCGTTGTATTGTTCTTGCATGCGTTCGACGAGCGAGACCACATCGCCCATGCCCAATATTCGGTTTGCCATTCTGTCGGGGTAGAATAGGTCTATGGCTTCCATTTTTTCGCCAGTAGAAATAAACTTGATGGGTTTTCCCACGGTGTAACTCACCGACAGTGCGGCGCCGCCTCGTGTATCGCCGTCGAGTTTGGTCAGTACCACGCCGTCGAAGTTTATTTTTTGGTTGAATGTGGCGGCTGTGTTTACGGCATCTTGCCCCGTCATGGCATCGACGACAAAGAGCGTTTCGGTGGGCTGGATAGCGTTTTTGACGTTTGCTATCTCGTCCATCATCTGTTCGTCTATGGCTAATCGCCCGGCAGTATCGACGATAACGATTTTGAAGCCTTCGGTTTTGGCTTTGTTGATGGCGTTTTGGGCAATGGATACGGGATTTTTGTTTTCGGGTTCGGCATAGACTTCTACGCCTATCTGGTTTCCTAAGACTTGGAGTTGGTTGATGGCTGCTGGTCTATACACATCGCAGGCTGTCAAGAGTACCTTGTGTCCTTTTGCTTTGAGATAGGCGGCGAGTTTGCCCGAAAAAGTCGTTTTGCCCGAGCCTTGCAGCCCAGATAGCAGGATGATGGCGGGGTTTCCTTTGAGGTTAATATCTACTTTCTGCCCTCCCATGAGCTGGGTCAGCTCGTCGTTTACGATTTTGGTGAAGAGCTCGTTGGGTTTCAATGCCTTGATGACGTTTTGCCCCATGGCTTGGTCTTTGACTTTGTCGGTGATTTCTTTGGCTACCTTGTAGCTTACGTCGGCATCGAGCAAGGCACGCCTGATTTCTTTGACGGTGGCGGCTACGTTTATTTCTGTGATTTGCCCTGTGCCTTTGAGGGTACGCAGGGCTTTGTCTAATTTATCGTTTAAACTTTCGAACATTATTTGGGGAATATTTTTTAAGTTGAATGGTTGATATTGAGTATTTATCCGCTTTGGAGCATTGTTGCAAAGGTACGATTTTTATGGTTTGTCAAATTTAATCCTTTTCAAATTCATTAAAAAAAAAGGTTGTGGTGGTATATTTTATGATGTTATTGATTGGGTATTTTTTATAATAATCCCCAGAGTTGCACAAATTTTGCGTTTCCGGGGATTTTATTTTGTCTATTTCGGCTATGGAATATCTATTTGAGTTTTGAATTGATGAGTTTGAGTGTTTACTTGCAAGTTGGTGTGTTGGTTCGGTTGATGATGAGTTTGTCTATTTCTATGTTTGGGTTGCTGTTTGTAATTTTTAAGGTGTAGAGAGTTCGTCGATGGTGCAAGCGTTTGCGGGTAGTATTCTTGTTGAGTTTGCCCAATACAGCCCGTTTGGGCTGCTGGTGTTGCTGATGGGTGTGCTGCCCGACGAAACAAGGGCATTGCTGGCGTTTTTTAGTGTGTAGTTGATGTTTGCTGTGCTGCCTGCTGCGGTGTTTGGGGCATTGATGTGGAGCAGATGGTTGTTTTGGTTGCGGGGCTGAAATTGAA
>JAYWHZ010000347.1:0-7173 GCA_043777395.1 Bacteroidota bacterium | reverse complement strand
AACAAAGAAACGCCTACAACAACACCACGCCAATCGACTTTGCTGCACTCCACGAACGCCACAATTTGAGGCTCAATGCCATCTATACCGTAGCCGATTATTTTACGTTTCAGTCGAGGGTCGAACTTTCGCAATATACCGACGGCACCCAAAAACCCGAAAATGGATACCTTATCTTTCAAGACCTCAAATACAAAGCATTGAGTTTTCCCGTGCAACTCAGCCTACGCTATGCCCTTTTCGATACCAAAAGCTACAACACCCGAATCTATGCCTACGAAAGTGATGTGTTATACAGTTTTTCGATACCGCCTTATGCTGGGCGTGGCTCCCGATTTTATGCCATGGCTCGCTACACGCTCACCAAAGGCATCGACGTTTGGCTGCGGTATGCACACACATTTTACACCGACAGAAACAGGATCAGCACTGGATTAGAAAAGGTAAATGGCAACCTAAAATCAGATGTGAGGCTGCAAATTCGCTATCAATTCTAAATCATTGAACAACATAAATATCTATTCTAAAATTAAAATTATTTAAAAAATGTTAAACTGATTAAAACTCAATCCATGAAAAAAAAATATTCAATTTCATTAACAATTGGTTTATGCCTGTTTTTGGGTGTAGAAAATTTGCTATCGGCTCAAAAAATACACACAACCGTTGCCCAAAATCTACCCTATTACAGAACGATTTTAATCAAAAACATTGAAAAAAACAAAGTCTATGACCAACTCACCAACCAAGACTTTGCCTTTACAAGCGTGAGTGTGAGGGTCGAGCAAAACGCCGATTTCACCGACGCAAGGCTCAATTGCTTCGACGAACAAACCTTTGCCCTGAAAACCGACGACCACCAAGACGACCAAGAAAGCACCAAAACCTCCCAACTCGTCATGCCCATTGGCGTGCAACAAAACGCAAGCCTTTATTCGGCAAACCTGACGGGCAACGTCTATATCACCTTCTTTTATGCCAAACCAATGGCAGAATTACCTATTCCAAATCAAAACCCGATTTCGATACAAACGGGTTGTACCAAACCTGCCGTTGTGCCTCAAAGCGTGTGGCGAAATGGACTGCCAGCACCCTGGCCAAACCCCGTTGCTACGCATGTTTTTCACTGTGTGGTACACCATGCGGCAAGCACCAACAGCGATAGCATAGGTCTGAATACCATTCGGAATATTTATCTGTTTCATACCACCTTGCCGCCAGCAGGCAACGGCTGGGCTGACGTAGGCTACAATTTCCTCATTGCTCCAAACGGAACCATCTTTGAGGGCAGAGACGGACAAGGCTCTACCAGCACCGACAGCGTGAGAGGTGCTCATTTCTGCGGCAAAAACGCCAACACCATGGGTGTGTGTATGATGGGCGACTACATGACCACAAAACCTACCAATGCCTCACTCAATGCCCTCGAAAAAATACTCACTTGGAAAATGTTTAAAGAAAACCTATGGGCAAACGACAGCAGCCAGCACCCTATCGGCTCCCAAGCAGGCTATTGGCTCAAACGCTTGGTCGGACACCGAGACGGCTGCTCGACCGACTGCCCCGGCGATAGCCTCTACCCGATGCTTCCATTGCTCAGAGCCAAAATCACAACCAATATGTATCTCTGCAACGGTGGCATAGGCTTTGAAGAACTCACCAAAAACAGAAAAACACTGACAATCTATCCCAATCCTGCCCAAACAACCATAGAGCTATTGCTCAACAATCGGGCAATAGACTTGGATAGCTATCGGAAGATTGAGCTTATAGACGTGTTGGGAAAAGCATTTTTTTTAGAAAGAATGAATAATTATCAGCCAATAAACGTCACTCATTTAGGTAAAGGCGTTTATTTTATTAAACTCATCAACCAAAAAGATGAAATGCTGGTGGGTAAATTTATCAAACAATAGATATTTGAACTGATGGTTTAGTACCCAAAAAAACTTTGCCACGAACGCACAGCATAAGGATAGAAAAATGCTTGGCTGCCAAAACCTTTGTAGAAATCAGCCAGCGAAGGCAGGTCGCTACCCTCAAAATCGAGGATAAGATTTCGGTTGGCATAGGTTTCTAAAAGGTGATTGATTAACAGAAATCCAGCCAAATGTTCCTTGCCTTGTTCGTTTGCCGATGGCAATAGATAGACGATGTCTTGACCAAAAACAAGATAAGATAGAGCTGCAATAGGCTTTTGGTCTGCTGTCTCGAAAACGCCTATATGGAAGAGATAGTTGGAGATTATTGGGTTTGAAAAAAGTTGATGGAGTGTGTCGTAGTAAGATGGGTTGAGGTTGATTTGTCTGCCGATTGTCTGGCTAAAAAGTTGGATAGATTGCTTGTAGTCAATTTGTTTTATGATTAAATGGGAATTGTTAATAACTTTTTTGAGGCTTCGTTGGTGTCGTTTGGAGCAGTTTTGGAATAGTTGTTGGTAGTTTTGGTTAAGGTTTAGGCAGAATGTTTGTCGTTTGATGGTTTTGAGTATTGGTTTATGGCGTTGCCATTGCCCAAGCACATCGTTGTTGATGTTGCCTTGTAGGTGTATGTATAAGAATTGTTTTTTGAGTTGAGCCATAAACTCATTTTCGGTTGCTTGGAGTTGTTGTGTTGTGCCAAAGATGCCAAGTTGCTGTGTAAAACGAGGTTGCATAAGGTATTTGAGGCAGCCGAATTTATATTTTACGGGCAGTGGCATCACGGCGAGGTATTCGTTTTGATTTTGGGCTGAGATAGCCACGAGTGCGTGCCAATTTGGCGAGACCACATCGAGCCAGAAGGCATGGGCATAGATTGGTGCGTTGAGTTGTCGGAGGCGAATATTCCATGCTTTTTTGTCTATCTGCTTGTGTGTGAGATATGTTATTTCAAGCGTCGCAGGCGGCATAGTCGGTCGCATTTTGGGCATCGTTTGGTGAGCGTTCGAGCTCTTCGACGGTCAGGTTGAGATAGAGTTGATTGACAAGGTCGAGCATATCCAAGATTTCTGTCAATGATTTTGACGTTACGAGTGTTGTTCGGTATGGTTTGAAATGTGGAAATCCCTTGAAGTAGTTGGTATAATGCCTTCTCATTTCTATGATGCCGAGCGATTCGCCTTTCCATTCTATGGATTTGAGGAGGTGTTTTTTGGCTACTTTCACTCTTTCGTTGGTGTCGGGCGGCGGCAGGTGTGTGTTGGTGGCCAGGTAATGTTTTATTTCATTAAAAATCCAAGGGTATCCGATGCTTGCCCTGCCTATCATGATGCCATCAACGCCATATTTATTTTTGTAGAGTTGGGCTTTTTCGGGGCTGTCTATGTCGCCATTTCCAAAGATGGGAATGTGCATTCGAGGGTTGTTTTTCACTTCGCCGATGAGCGTCCAGTCGGCTTCGCCTTTATACATCTGCACCCTTGTTCTGCCGTGTACGGCGAGTGCCATCACGCCTATGTCTTGGAGTGCTTCGGCGAGATAGACGAGGTGTTTGGCGTTGTCGTCCCAGCCCAATCGGGTTTTGACGGTGATGGGTAGGCGGCTTTTTTTGACCATTGCTTCGGTTATTTGGAGCAGTTTGGGTAGGTTTCGGAGCATGCCCGAGCCGGCGTTTTTGCAGACTACGTTTTTGACGGGGCAGCCAAAGTTGATGTCGATGATGTTTGGGTTTGCGGTCGATACGATGTCGATGCTTTCGCACATGGGTTCGAGTTCGCCGCCAAATATTTGTATGCCCATGGGGCGTTCGTCGTCGTAGATGTCTAATTTTTTGAGGCTTTTGGTGGCGTTTCTGATGAGTCCTTCGGAGGAGATGAACTCTGTGTACATGAGGTCTGCACCATTGTCTTTGCAGACGGCTCTGAATGGCGGGTCGCTCACGTCTTCCATGGGTGCAAGCAGCAAAGGGAATTCGCCGAGGTTTATTGTTCCAATTTTAACCATTTTAATATAAAATTTTGTAAATTTACAAAAAAAATTAAGTATATGCGTTTTAAAACACTTTCGTCGGTTGAAAACCTTGGCAATCTGTTTGTTTTTTTGGGTTTGTGGTTGTTGTGTTTTGGTTTAACGTCTTTTGGGGCAGTGGCTTTTTTGGAACATTTTTTTGGGTTGAGTTTTTTGGAGATGATGGGCAGTTTGTCGGTCAAGGGTTCTTCTGCGGATGCGTTTCGGTGGGTATCGGTGTGGCAGGGTTTTGGTGTTTTTGTGTTGCCGTCGGTTTTGTTTTATTTTTTTTATGAGTTAAAGCATCAGACCTCTTTTTTCGATTTTAGAACCCTCCAAAGACCTTGGGTTTTGGTTGGTTTGCTGGCTTTGTTTTGGTTGGCGTTTTTGCCCCTCGAATCGTTTTTGTACCACAGTTTCAAGGCTATCCGTTTGCCCGAGAGCCTTCGGTTTTTAGACTCTGCCAGCGGGCGTTATGCCCAGCTATCGGGTGTTTTTTTGAGTGCCGATTGGTCTGATTTTGCCCTAAATTTTTTGGCTGTGGCTTTGGTTGCTGCTCTGGGCGAGGAATTATTTTTTAGGGGTGTGATACAAAAGCAGTTGTTCTTATATACAAAAAATCCGCATGTTGCCATTGTTGCGACGGGTTTTTTGTTTGCTTTGATGCACTTTGAGTTCAACAATTTTGTGGCACGTTCGTTGTTGGGGTGTTTTTTGGGCTATGTTTATTGGTGGACTGGCAACCTGAATATGTGTATTTTTTATCATTTTATAAACAATGGCATTGCGGTCGTGGTGGCTTTTTTGCAGGCTCGGCAGGTTGTCGGCGTCGATTTTATGGAGGAAGACTTGCCCCAATTTCCGTTTTATGTGATTATTTTTTCGGTGATTTTGGTGGTTTTGTTGTGTTTATTAATTAAAAAATATGCTTGTAAGACTTCGGATTAGAGCGGTTTATCTGTTTAGGTTCCAGATGGCAAAATTGAGAACGGTGGCAAACGATACCCAAGCCATGTAAGGCACGAGCAGCCATGCGGCGGTTTTAGAAAAACGTGCAAACTGCAAGATGGTCAGAAAGATGAGTACAACCATCGCCGTAATATTGACCAACGCCCATGCTGGTGCCTCGAACCTAAAAAAGATGATGCTCCACCAAAAATTCAAGAATAGTTGAGCTGCAAAGAGATAGTAGGCGGGTTGTTTGCTGTTTTGGGGTGCGGCGTTTGTCCAGATAAGCCAAAGGGAGATGCCCATGAGCAGGTAGAGCGTTGTCCAGACGGGTCCGAACAGGTAGGCGGGTGGGTTCCATGTTGGTTTTTTGAGCATTGCAAACCACACGCTTGCTTTTGTGTTTGAGAGCGATGCACTTGCGATGCCCACGCCTTGGCATAGGGCAATGGCGGCGATGAGTTTCCAAAAAGGGGTGTTTTTTTTATTTGGTTTCATGTTGGCTTTTCTTATATTTTTCGACCATATTGACCAGCGAGTTATAGTAGTTTTGGAGGTGTGTGGTGTTTATTTCGGGTGTTTTTTTGTCGGGTATTGTAACGGGCATTTCTTCGATAAAAGTGGTCAGTTCGGGATATTTTTCCTGTATGGTCATCGTTATGTCGAGAATATCGGCGTTGAGTTCTTTTTCGGTTTTCATTTTGAGGGGTTGTTTGGTTTTGGTTGTTGGTTTGTATCGATGGCTTGGATTAGTTTTTTGACAAATGTTTTTGCCATTTGGTTGGTGAGTGTTTTGTCTGATGGTTTTCCTGTGTGGTCGAATGTTTTGGCTACGTCGGACACGCAAAACATGCCCGTTATGGTGTTTGCACCTATTTTCCAGAACACAAATTGGAGGGCTACCAATGCTTGTGAGCCGCCAAGGGGTCCAGCAGATACGGTACAAAGTGCAATGGGTTTGCCTTGCCATTCGTCGTAGAGCAGGTCTATTGCGTTTTTTAGGCTTGCGGGGTAGCCGCCATTATATTCGGGCGTTACGACGATGATGCCGTCTGATGATTTTATTTTGGCGGCAAAGTCGAGGACTTTTTCAGGTGGGTTTTTTTGTACTTTCAGGGTATCTTCAAAGACGGGAAAGTCGTAGGCTTTGAGGTCGAGGATTTGGGTGGTTGCTAAGTTATGTTCTGCCAGATAGTTTTCAAAATATAGGGCAACGGTGTGGCTTTTTCGTTCTGTTCTGACGCTCGACGATAAGATTGAGATGTGTGGCATTGTTGTTGTTTTTTTAATTTATTATAAGGTTTTAATTTTGAAAAAAGCATCAATAGATAGTTCAGTATAGCCGATCTACCTATTAATGCTTCTAAATTTTAGTCATGTTGTTGTTTGTAATACGTTTTTAGTAGATTTTGTGCAAGTGCTTCTAAATTTTAGTCATGTTGTTGTTTGTAATACGTTTTTAGTAGATTTTGTGCAAGTGCTTCCAAATTTTAGTCATGTTGTTGTTTGTAATACGTTTTAGGATTTTATTTTTTTGTGAAGCGGTGTTGTGTTATGCTGTGGCATCACGCAGTGCTTTTACTTCGTCGTGGTCGGCTTTTATCAGGGTGTGTTGCGCCCTAATCATGGCTTGCTGTTCGGCACTTAGATGCTCGGCTTCGTCTGCCAGCACATCTTCGTAGGTGTGAACGGCTTGGTCTTCGCCATATTCGCACGATTCTAAGATGGCTCTGCGGTCGTTGCCCGTGAAGGCGGCTTTTACGTCCATCCAGACCCTAAAAAACTTGCCCATTGTTTTGGTGCCTTCGGCGGCGGTTCCTCCAAGTCTATTGACTTCGCTTCGGAGTTCTCTGTTACATTTTTGGCTGGTGGCACCCAGTTTGGCAAACAAGGTTTTGAGGTCTTGTGCTTTGGTGTCTTCTGAGGCGGTTTCGTAGCCTTGTATTCGGTCGTTGTTGATGGTGATGAGCGTATTGAGCGCATCGACGGTTTGTTCGTTTTTCATTTTTTGGTGTTGGTTTGTGGTTGATAAGTTTTTGATAAATAGTTGGTGTGTTGGTATTTTTTTTTGTTAGAATACCATGTTTCCTATGCTTCCTGCTGTGGTGTGCATTTTGGTTGCGTCGAATCCCTCTGTGTTTAGGAAATTGACTTTATCGTGTTGGTCGTCGTGCCAATAGTATGCCGTTGTTGGTTTCACTTTGATGATGGAGATGTTGGGGTCTTGTGTGCCGTCGGGAAACCATTTTTGTGCTTTTGGTGTCCAGAGTTCTTCGATTTTCTGTTTGTCTGTGATGAT
>JAYWHZ010000346.1:0-2152 GCA_043777395.1 Bacteroidota bacterium | reverse complement strand
AGCCACATTGTTGAGTGCTGCACTGGTTGGTTTGAGCAAAACGGGCGATTGATACAAAGGATCAACGTTCGTCGAATTGTTGTCTCTTGTGGGCGTTTTCCAATCTATAAATGTAGGGTAATTGGTTATTGGCGTGCCACCTATATAAGCAAAATTGCCGCCTGTGAGCAGATAGTTGTTGTGGCTTGCTTGCAGCGAATCAACCAAATTGGCGTTGCCCAGATAAAGAACGTCGTAGGTTGGCGGTACAGTGCCAGATGCCGCATAACCCACAATGCTGTTGTTCTGAAACTTTATTTTAGAGTAGTTGGGCGTGGTCGTTCCCGAGATATAAACCAGCGAAGCGGTGGTGCTTGTCGTGGTGGTGTTCATGCCAATGTTGATGGCATTATTTAATATTTCGTAGCCATCTCTGCCGTTGGTCGTCGAACCCACAATGTAAATTCCCGAAGGTGAAGTACCCGAAAAAGTTGCCCCAATCGTGTTGTTAAAAATTTTAGTTACGCCGTTGCCGTCCGAAACGTAGATGCCATAAGTACCCATCGTACCAAAAATTCGATTGTTTGAAATTTGAGCATTCAACAGACCAAGATTGATATTGGCATAGGCAAAATTACTTGTACTGATGTTTGACAAAACGTTTTTATCAAACAACACATTGGTTTGGTAATAATTATAAATGCCATAATAAAATTGATTGTCGAATGTATTGCCCACGATTTGATTATTTTGAGCATAATTGGTACTCACACCAAAGAGATACAAACCATAATAGCCACCCAAAATCTGATTGTTTGCCAAACGGCACGACCACGAATTGTTGATGCCAATGTTTCTATTAAACGATGAGTTGGTGATAGAAGTCCCAAACAAACAATTTTCTACCACTGTGCTGTCGCTTCGGTTATCCACAAATAGATTGTACTGAACGGCTCCAAAACCGGTGTTGTTGTTGTCAAATTTTAGATTACGCAGACGCACATTTTTGGTTGCCAAAACGGTTAGTGCCGTACCGCCCGTGCCGTTGTTTCTAATCAACACGTCGTTGGCATTGCCCGATAGCGACTGAATAGTAAGGGTCGAATTGGTTGGGTTCAGCACATCGGTCAGTACATGATTAGCGGCGTTGGTTCCTGCTCCAAGATTAAAAATCACATTACCCAAAATCCCTGCTTTGGCTGCCTCAATGGCTTGCTGCAAGGCTGTGTTGCCCGTAAAATTGTAGGTGCCAGCAGGCAATGCAAACAAAATTGTGGACGTGAGCGTGTCATTGTTGGTGTCTATGTCTGAGGCAAGACCATTGGGGTTTCGCACCCATATTTTGAGCAAATGCGTTCCCGATTGTGGCAACACAAGCGGCGTAGCAAAGGTATAATTGATGCTTTGACCCGATAGCACATTGCCTGTCCAAGCCACGGTTATGGGCGTGTTGTTGTTAAATTGGTAACTGAGGTTAGCAGTTGTGATTGCCACCGAAGCATTGTTTGAAAAATTAAAACCGACCGTTGCAGTGGAGCCAGATAGTATAGGTCTTGCTGGACTTGTGAGGCTTGCTACGCTTGCATCGACGGCGTTGGGGTTAAATTCATACGCCCCAACATCGGGCGTGGTGCTTCGTGCTGCTCCTGTGATATCGTCTGTAATGTAGCTCACAGGCTGAGCCACGTTGTTGAGCAAAACATTAGCCGGTCGCAAGAGGTTGGCATTAGAATAAAGCGGATTGATGTTGAAGCCATTCAAATCTTGGTTTTTGAATGCTCGCCATGCAGCCAAATCAGCGAATGTTTGAACAGGCGTGCTGGCTATGTAGCCAAAAGTTGTAGAGCCATTGATGAAATAATTGTTTTTGTCTGCAACCAAAGAGTCGATCACATTGCCCACACCAAAATACAACGGTCGGGTATTGGCGGGAATAGTCGAACCAGCAACGGCATAACCCACAAAAGTATTGTTGAGGACTTTGACGCTCGAAAAATTGGGCGTTGTTGTCGAGCCTGTCAAGAAAAATATACCGTTTTGGGTGGTGGTTGTAGTATTGAAACCTATGTTGCAAGAGTTATTAACAATTTCGATGGCATCACGTGGGTTTGGAGGCGTGGTGGTCGTACTTGAACTGCCGCCGACATAGATGCCTTTGGGTGCTGTATTGGTA
>JAYWHZ010000345.1:0-7191 GCA_043777395.1 Bacteroidota bacterium | reverse complement strand
CCAGGTCAAAAACCGCTATTTTAATGTCTTGTCCTTTTTTGTCCAAACCATAAGCCAAAGCGGCTGCTGTGGGTTCATTGACGATGCGTTCGACTTTGAGACCTGCTATCTCGCCTGCTTCTTTGGTGGCTTGGCGTTGGGCATCGTTGAAGTAGGCTGGCACCGTAATGACGGCACTTGTTACTTCGTAGCCGAGATAGTCTTCGGCGGTTTTTTTCATTTTTTGCAACACCATTGCCGATATTTCTTGCGGTGTGTAGAGGCGTTCGCCAATTTGGACTCGGGGCGTGTCGTTGTCGCCACGCACCATTTTGTAAGGCACATACTTGAGCTCATCGCTGACTTCGGAGAATTTTCGTCCCATAAACCGCTTGATAGAGGCAATGGTTTTGAGTGGGTTGGTGATGGCTTGACGTTTGGCGGGGTCGCCTACTTTTATTTCGCCGTTGTCTAAAAAAGCGACGACAGAGGGTGTGGTGCGTTTGCCTTCGCTGTTTGGAATGACGATGGTTTCGCCGCCTTCTAATACGGACACACACGAGTTGGTTGTGCCTAAATCAATACCTATTATTTTTTTCATTTTTATGTATTATTTCGTTTTTTTAGTTGTGTTTATGGGTTATTAAATTTGGTTTTTGTGAATGGTTTGTATGGTTTATTGTTTGTTGGTATGCATGACCAATGGTTTTGTTTCAATTGTTGTGCCAATACTTTTTTTTATCTTATATATTGATTGTTGAGCCACAAAATGTCTTTAAAAATGACAAAATGACAGTTTTACATTTGTCCAACATGGTTTGTGTTTGGGTCAATGGGTTTGTGTGTGCGTTTTGATAAACGCTTTAAAAAACGGGTTCGGTACAATTAATTTGCAGACTTCAAGATTAGTATCTATTTTTACGGTTCAATTCAAGTTTAAAAATAAAATTAAGATGATGACAACTGCTTATATTGTTGCAGGCTACCGCACTGCTGTTGGAAAAGCCAAAAAAGGAGGTTTCCGTTTTACCCGTCCCGACGATTTGGCTGCCAGCGTGATTGCCCATTTGGTGGCTTCTGTTCCCCAATTAGACCCCGTGCAGATAGACGATTTGATAGTGGGCAATGCTGTTCCCGAAGCCGAGCAGGGCATGCAGATGGGTCGTATTATCAGTTTGCTATCTTTGCCGGTGAGTGTGGCTGGCTTTGTGGTCAATCGCTATTGTGGTTCGGGTTTGGAGGCTATTGCCATTGCTTCGCAGCGGATAGAGGCGGGTATGGCAGATTGTATTGTGGCGGGCGGCACCGAGTCGATGTCGTTGGTGCCAACGATGGGCTGGAAAACGGCTTTGAACCCCAAAATCACGGCTCGCAATCCCAATTATTATACATCGATGGGCTTGACCGCCGAGCAGGTGGCTACCCAATACGGTGTGAGCAGGGAGGCACAAGATATTTTTGCGTTTGAGTCTCATCAAAAAGCCATTAGAGCCATCGAGGCGGGTCGCTTTGCAGACGAGATAGTGCCGATAGAAGTTGAGGAGATTTTTGTGAATGAACAGATGCACAAAGAAACTAAAAAATTTATTATCAAGACCGATGAGGGTCCACGCCAAGACACGACGCTGGCGGCATTGGCAAAGCTCAAGCCTGTGTTTGCGATGGGTGGAACGGTTACGGCGGGCAATTCGTCGCAGACTTCTGACGGTGCGGCGTTTGTGTTGTTGATGTCTGAAAAGATGGTTAATGCGTTGAATATCAAGCCGCTTGCTCGTTTGGTTTCTTATGCTGTGGCGGGTGTTGAGCCGAGTATTATGGGCATTGGTCCGTGTGCGGCGGTGCCAAAGGCGTTGGATAGGGCTGGCTTGAAGCTTCAGGATATTGACCAGATAGAGTTGAATGAAGCGTTTGCGGCACAGTCGTTGGCGGTTATCGAGACGTTGGGCTTAGATGTGAGTAAGGTCAATCCGAATGGCGGTGCCATTGCGTTGGGTCATGCTTTGGGTTCGACGGGAGCCAGATTGTCGGTTCAGATTTTGAATGAGTTGCGGAGGAATAAGCAACGTTATGGCTTGGTTACTGCTTGTGTGGGCGGCGGTCAGGGTGTGGCGGGTATCTACGAACTAATAAATTGATAAGAAGAGCATTTTAATATTAAAGAAGATTTTAATTTAGAGGTTGCTTGCGATTAATTTTTGAATAGAGTCGGCATAAATGTCAACCCTATTCATGTTTTCTTGCCAAATCTAATTAATCCTTAGACGCAATAGTTTTACTTGAGACAATTATATAAGTTTGTAAGTGTGTATAATATTTGTACAATAACAAAAATCATTTGTCCGACGTAAGAAACCATTTATCAGGTAGCGAAAACTACTTGTCCGACGGCGAAAACCATTTGTCAGATGGCAAAAACCATTTGTCAGGTGGCGAAAACCATTTGTCAGGTGGCGAAAACCATTTGTCAGACGTAAGAAACTATTTGTCTGGTGGCGAAAACCATTTGTCCGACAGCAAAATATAAGTGTCAGGTGGCGAAAACCATTTGTCAGACGGCAAAAACCATTTGTCAGACGGCAAAAACTATTTGTCGGACGACAAAGTACAAATGTCGGATGGCAAAAACTATTTGTCAGATAACAAAGTACAAATGTCAGACGGCAAAAATCATTTGTTTTGTGTGTAAACATTATAAATCTTGCATCTTTTCTTTTAAATAACGCCCCGTATAACTTTCTTTGCAGTGTATGATTTGTTCGGGTGTGCCTTCAAACACAATATTGCCGCCCAGTTTGTCTCCTCCTTCGGGACCAATGTCTATAATCCAGTCGGCACATTTTATTATCTCTTGGTTATGTTCTATTACTATCAGCGAATTGCCATTATCTACAAGGCGTTGGAAAGAGATAAGCAGCTTTTTTATGTCGTGAAAGTGCAATCCCGTTGTTGGTTCATCAAAAATAAACAATATATTCGCATTTTCGTTTTGTTTATTCAAATACGATGCCAATTTTACCCGCTGTGCTTCTCCTCCCGATAGGGTAGAGGCATTTTGACCCAGCCCCACGTATCCCATTCCCACGTCTTGCAATGGTTGGAGGCGTTGAACAATTGCTTTTTCGTCCTTAAAGAACTCTATTGCCTCGTCGATGGTTAAATTAAGTACGTCTGATATATTTTTTGTCTTATATTCTACTTCTAATATATCTTCTTTAAACCGTTTGCCCAAACAACTGTCGCATTGGAGCGTTACATCTGCCAAAAACTGCATCTCTACCGTTATTGTGCCTTCACCTTTACACGCATCGCAGCGACCTCCGTCTACATTAAAGGAAAATACCGATGGTTTGTAGCCTCTTATTTTAGATATTTGCTGCTCTATAAACAGTTCTCTGATATAATCGTAGGCTTTGGTGTAGGTAACTGGATTGGAACGGGAACTTCTGCCTATGGGGTTCTGGTCTATAAGTTCCAATCGCTCAATAGATTTAAAATTACCCTCAGCCGTGTCAAAATTACCGTTAATGGTCATCTTTTCGAGCATACGGCTCACTGTTGGAGCCACCACATTTTTTATTAAAGAGGTCTTTCCCGAACCCGAAACGCCCGTTACCACACACAAGACGTGGAGCGGTATTTTAACGTCAATGTTTTTGAGGTTGTTTTCTCTCACGCCCTTAAAGTGTAAGAACTCCGACCATTGTCGTCTGCTTTTGGGTATCTCTATGCTTATCTTCCCGCTAAGGTATTGCCCCGTTAGCGAGTCTTGGCTTGCCAATAAGGCATTGTAACTGCCCTGAAACACCAGATAGCCGCCCTTTACGCCTGCTTCTATGCCAATATCTATTAGGTTGTCGGCTTGTTTCATAACGGCTTCTTCGTGTTCGACAACTATGACCGTGTTGCCTAAGTTTCGAAGATACTTCAACACTTCTATAAGCCGCTCGTTGTCTTTGGGGTGAAGCCCTATGCTTGGCTCGTCGAGGATATACAGTGAACCTGTTAGGTTACTGCCGAGGCTTGTTGCCAATCGCAACCGTTGGCTTTCGCCCCCCGATAGGGTTCTGGAAAGGCGGTTGAGTGAAAGATAACCCAAGCCTACTTTTTCTAAATACGACAATCGGTTGTTTATCTCTATCAATACACGTTTGGCTACCGTTGTTTGTTTGTCGTCTAAGGTCAATTGCAAGAAGAAGTCTTTTAGTGTGCTGATGTTCATCAACACCAAATCGATAATAGAATGTTGTATATGGGTGTGTTGATCTATGATTTTGATGTAGCCAGCGTCTTTTCTGAGCCGAGAACCCTGACAGTCGGGGCAGGTTTGCTTTCCTTTGAAGCGAGAAAGCATTACTCGATATTGAATTTTGTAGTTTTCACGCTCCAATTCTATAAAGAAATTGTTCAGACCCACAAAATATTCATTCCCCGACCAAAGCAATGCCCGCCAATGTGGTTCTAACTCCTTGTAGGGTCTATGGATTGGAAAATCGAAGTGATGTGAACTTGTGATTAATGTTTTTTGGTACTCACTCATCTTTTCTCCTTTCCAACACGCCACTGCACCTTCATAGACCGACAAGCTGGTGTTTGGAATAATAAGATGTTCGTCTAAACCCAACACACTCCCAAAGCCTTCGCAGGTTTTGCAGGCGCCATACGGGTTATTAAAACTAAACAAATTAATTGTGGGTTCTTCAAAGGTTATCCCATCAAGCTCATATTTGTTTGAAAAATGGTGGGTTTCCTTTTGGTCTATGCCCACAAAGCATTCGTTTTGCCCTTCGTAGAGTGCTGTTTGCACCGAATCGGCTATGCGGCTTTGCAATTCTGTATTGTCTTTGATGAGTTCAAACCGATCGACAAGCAAAAAAATATTGTTAATGTCAGTTATTAAGTCTTTATTGTCTTCTAATATCTGTGCGTAGTCTTGTATTTTAACAATGTTCTGGTCAATCAACAACCGTGTAAAACCTTTTTGCATCAAGAGCTTCAATTCATCTTCTAAGTTGCGGTCTTGGTGTAGGTGTATGTGGGTATAAACTCGCAGGGCGGCATGTTCGGTTTGTTGGTTGATGAACGCCACTATGTCGTCGAGGGTAAATTTTTTGACAATGCGTTTAGACACAGGCGATACCGTCTGCCCCACTCGTGCAAACAGCAATTTTATATAATCATAAACCTCCGTTGATGTCCCGACGGTAGAACGGGGATTAGAGATAGACACTTTTTGTTCTATTGCCATGGCGGGCGATATGCCTTTGATGTAATCGACATCGGGTTTCTTCATTCTCGTAAGAAATTGGCGGGCATAGCTGCTCAGGCTTTCTACGTAGCGTCGTTGCCCCTCGGCAAACAAGGTATCGAAGATGAGCGACGATTTGCCAGAGCCTGACACGCCCGTTACGACCACAAGTTGGTTTCGGGGAATTGCCACATCAATGTTTTTGAGGTTGTGTTGGCGGGCACCTTTGATAAATATTTCTTTTGCAGGCATGGTGTTTTTATGTTCTATCTGTGTTTTTTGGTGTTGGGTGTTGCTGTGCAGTTGTGTAGCAATGGTTTTGTTTAAACGTATGAGCGTTTGCAAAGTTAATTAAATCCTTATTTAAATGATTGGTTTATTATTTATATTTTTGTGTTGGCAGGTGTTCAAACCGTTGTGGTGTTGTGTTTATGCGGTAGTGTCCATCAAAAAATCAAACGACTTAATAGTTCCGAAGGTTGGCAGATGCAGTTTGTAGTACCTAAACATCGTTTCGAAGGTGTGGATTATTGTTTGTCGAGGCACGTTTTTGTGTTCAAAGGGTTGGTTTTGAAGCAGCAACCCAATGAGTCTGCTTGCGTCTTTGGCGGCATAGAGTCGGTTGCTGCTCAGCGAGGCATCAAAACGGGCATCGTTGAGGTTAAAGAGCGTATGCGTTTGTGGGTGGTAGTTGGCGTAGAGTTGAAAACCCAAAAAAGTCGATAGTTCTATGACAAACGCCAACACATTGAAGACGGAGTAGGGTGTGTGTTCAAAAAACAAGATAGAGCTTACCAAAAAATCAAACAGTGTATCGTCTTGTTCTTCGGTGTGTAGGGTCTGCTGCAAGAGTTCGGCTACAAACATGGTTGCGGCTTGCTTGTGTGGGTGGGTGTAGAGGTCGTGAACGATGCAGTGTATTTTGAGTTCTTTGAGGCGGTTGAGACCTTCGGTTGGTCTGTGATACACCTCTAATTCTAAGACCGAGAGTATTTGTAACAATGCCTTCGGAAACCGACTTCGGGGCTTATAAACGCCATTGATGAGGTAGGTTTGCAGCCCAAACATCTGCGTATAGATGTCGGCTACGAGGCTTGTCTCGGCATATTTGGTGGTTTTTAGGACGATGCCCTGCGTTTTTTGAAGCATTGTGTGGGATACAAAAACAAAAATTAAAAAATTGAAAAACAAATGCAGGTCTAATCATTGGTTTTTGACCAGTATAATGTGTATTTACAAAGATAACTATTCTTTGCGGCACACAAAAACTTTTAGGGCTTGCTATGTGGTAAATTCCAATTGTAAAAATAATAAAAAGTTTATGGATTGGTATTGTTCAATACATTTTTAAACCCTTCTTCAAATATCCCTTCAACCGATACGCTTGCCTGAGGTCAATCAATTTTATCAAATGGCTTGTTTTTACTTTATTTTGGGTCTAAATATCAAAAAATAGGAAAAAAATGTCTTAACTTTGCCAATACAAACCAAAAGAAAAATACCATACAATTTATGAACAAAATATGTTTGAAAATCGCTTGCATATCTGCCGTTTTTATGCTCGCCAACTGTTTTTATGCCCATTCGCAAACCACCAACGCCCCCAAACGTGAGTTTAGAGCCATGTGGATAGCCAATGTCTCAAACGTCGATTTTCCCTCGTCGTCGGGTTTGGGTGCCGCACAGCAGCAAGCCGAATTTATAAACTTTTTAGAACTCGCCAAAGCCGCCAACCTCAACGCCGTTGTGGTTCAAGTTCGCTCGAGCTGCGATGCCATGTATCAAAGCCGCTATGAGCCTTACTCTCAATGGCTTACGGGTACACAAGGCAGAAACCCGGGCTACGACCCACTGCGGTTTATGATTGCCGAGTCGCACAAAAGAGGCATCGAGTTTCACGCTTGGTTCAACCCCTACCGAGCCGTTGTGAGCAACACCGCCAGCATCGACACCAGCCACATCTCCAT
>JAYWHZ010000344.1:0-2161 GCA_043777395.1 Bacteroidota bacterium | reverse complement strand
TTTGGCGATTTGTATTTTTTTTCCCAACTTTTTACCTTTCCCCTCGTATCGACCACCAAACTGCCTTTGGGAACAAAAAAACCCACAATCCGCACCGCTTCGTCGAGCGAGCCGCCTGGGTTGCCACGCAAATCAAAAACCAATTGTTCGATGCCTTGTTTCTTCAATTCCTCAAAAGCATCAGCCACTTCTTTGGCACAGTTTTGCCTAAAACCGTCCAATTTGATATAGCCTATCTTGGGCGTTAAAGCGGCATAGTAGGGTACGTTTTTGACCAAAATCTCTTCTCTAATCAGGCTTTTGGTCAAGGGCTGTGTGTTGTTGGAGCGTTTGACGGTTATTTTTACGTCGGTTTTGGGCTGACCTTTTAGGAACTTGCCGAGCTCGTCGGCGTTTTTGCCAACCACGTTTTTGCCATCTACTGCCACGATTTCGTCGCCTGCCATCAGACCGCCTTTTTGGGCTGGCGAGTTGTTGTAGGGTTCGGTGATGATGAGTTTGCCACCGACCTCCGTTACCAAAGCCCCAATGCCGCCATACAATCCTGTGGTTTGAAATCGAAAATCTTCGACATCGGCTTCGGAGATGTAATCGGTGTAAGGGTCAAGGCTGTTGAGCATGGCATCGATGCCCGTTTTGATAAACTTGGCGGGGTCTATGTCATCGACGTAATAGGCATTGACTTCTCGATAGACGGTGGCAAAAATCTCGATGTTTTTTGATATTTCAAAGTAGTCGTCCACAAAAGCCAAAGAACCCAAACTACCTACGGTCAGGCTTCCGAAGAGCAAAAAACGTTGGGTTGTTTTGTTATTAAATATTTTTTTCATTTCGATGGGTGTTTTTGGTGTGATGGTTTGATTTGTTGGGGTTGATTTATAAATCTGAATTTAGAGCCGACAATTGATTAGCAAACGACAAAGATAGACATTATGTTGCTGAACGACAAAAATAATACCTAACTTTGCCGCCCGTCAATGTTACAAAAAATGATTGAAACCCAAAATCTTGTTTTAATACCTTTGACCTACGCCGAGCTCGAGCAATACACACACTTGGACGGTCGGTTAGAAAAAACCTTAAACCTAAATCCTACCCCATCGAGAACCATCTCTGCCGAACTTAAAGAGGCTTTGACCCAGACCATATTGCCTGCCGTTTTGGCATCTGACACCGATTTTAGATACTCGACGCTCTGGACTATCGTGGCTAAAAAAAGCCAGCAGATGGTTGGCGACTTGTGTTTTATGGGCAAACCAAACCCCCAAGGCGAGGTTGAGATTGGCTATGGCACCTACGAGGCGTTTTGGGGCAAAGGATTGATGACCGAAGCCGTTTCGGGGGTTGTGTTGTGGGCAAAAACACAGACCAACATCAAGACCATAAAAGCCAATACTCTCAAAGACAACACGGCTTCGTATGTGGTATTGCAAAAAAATGGATTCATAAAAACAAACGAAACCAACGATTTATACCATTGGTCGATAGACATTTGAGACCCAAAAACACCACAGACCCCAAAAAAATGAGAAAACGAAACCAGAGCAAAAAAACGATTTCCAAAAAAATATCAGGTCTTCTGCCAGGCACTTTGGTTTATACAGGCGAGCAAACCAGCAACACGGTCGAGATAGAAGCATTTGTATATCATGCAGAGGGTTTTGAGGAGAAAAGCAAGCTAACTTTTGATGAATTGAAACCGTTGATAAAAAATGATGCCAGCGGCTGTTTGTGGGTAAACATCAACGGATTGTACGACACGGCATTGATAGAAAATATAGGTAAATTGCTATCTATCAATCATTTGACTCTCGAAGACATTGTACACGTGGAGCAGCGAGCCAAGTTAGAAATTTATCCCAACTACCTTTTTTTGGTACTCAATGTGTTGGAAATGCAAAAGGCAGATAGCCCGCCAGATAGCCGACAGTTAGCCACAGACCAAATCAGTTTTGTGCTAACCAAAAACTGCCTCGTCACGTTTCAAGACCTCTCGGGCGATGTCTTTGAGGCTATCAGAAACCACATCAGGCAGGGCAAAGGCTCTATACGCTCCCGAAAAGTAGATTATCTGCTCTACGCTTTGATGGATTGTATCATCGACAACGACTTTCATCTGCTCCAAACCATTGCCGACAACATCGATGCCTTGGAGGTGGAT
>JAYWHZ010000343.1:0-2161 GCA_043777395.1 Bacteroidota bacterium | reverse complement strand
TGTATTCGGATTTTTCTTTGCGCTTAATCAAAAAAAACATTTGCTTGATGTAATTGCCGACGTATTTCAACTTTTATTTCAACTTTTTAAGACTTTTTAAGGATTTTTAAGGATTTTATTGGCTTGGTGTGTGTTTTAATGGTCTTGTTTGTTAAAAAAAAACGCTTACAAGACCAAAATATACTTTTGATTGTGAGCGTTTTTTTTTAGGGTAGAGCATTAAAAAAAATTGGGTGAGTCGTAATGGGTTCGAACCATCGACCTCCGCCCTGTCAAGGCGGCGCTCTGAACCAACTGAGCTAACGACCCAAAAATGTATTCAATAGTAGGTCAAACAATGTTGTCAAAGTGAGATTTTACGTCGTCTATTCGGCTTGCCACCTGACCATAAATCATGTCGCAACTCACAAAAAAGGGCTTGTCTGTAACGTGAATCATCAGGGTTTGGGCAGCTTCTTCCCACGCATAATCGACCACTACGCCCATTGGACCATTGACGGTGCCGCTGGTGTCCTCAAAAGATAAACCAAAACTGCTTAGTTTCTCCTTTATTTTTTCTAATACAGGTAAGCTGATGCCTGTGTAGGTCTGTGGTTCGCAACTCATGGCTTGGGATAGTGTGTGTGTTTTGAATATTGTTTTTTGAGACTGCAAAGATATTATTTTTTTTTGATATAGGTTTTAAAATTGCAAAAATTATTTTTTTCTATCAAATGAAAGTCCAAAATCAACTGTTGTTCGTAAATTTGCCGTTGTTTCAAGAATTTTTTATTTGATTTACCCTAAAACATATGAAGATTACAAAGTTATTATTGATAGACGATGATGAGATACAAGCGTTTATTGTCGAAAAATTGGTTTCAAAGTTGAGTACCCCAGTTCAGTTATCTGCCGTTTTCAATGGTCGTGAGGGTTTAGATTTTCTTGGTGCATGCACCGGCGACAGTTTTCCCGATGCTATTTTATTGGATTTGAACATGCCTATTTTGGGTGGTTTCGATTTTTTGGAGATTTACCAGCACCGTTTCTATGAGCTCTTTCGTGGGTCTCAGATTTATGTCTTCACCTCTTCTGCCCGCAGTGTAGATAGAGAACGGGCAGTGCAGTATGGTTCGGTTGCCGATTATTATATCAAACCCATAGATTTGAGTACTTTGAGCCGTATTGTAGGGCAATCTGCTTCTTAGGGCTGTTTAATTTGGTTTATTGGAGGGTGATGAGCGTTATGCCGTCGCCGCCTCTGTCGGCGTGTTCGCTTTCGAAGTGAGCAATTTGCTTGTGATTTCGGAGATGGTCTCTGATAAATTTTCGGAGTATGCCGTCGCCCTTGCCGTGCAATATGGTCAGGTTGTTGTAGTTTATGATGATTGCCTTGTCGATAAAATCTTCGAGTTGCACCATGGCTTCTTGCGTGCGTTTGCCCCTCAGGTCGAGCGAGGGGCTAAAATCGGCTACCGATGCGGCGATGTAGTTGGTGCTTGTGCTTCGGTTTTCTGTGGGTTTGTCGATGGTTTTTTGGTCTATCACTTCGAGGTTATCGATTTTGACGGTCATTCTGATGTCTCCCACGAGTACGATGGCTTGTTTTTTGTTCATTTCCACGACTTTGCCTATCGAGTTGCTGTTTATCAGCCGAACCATTGAGCCTATCTGTGGCAGTTCGTCGAGTATCTTGGGTATTAGTCTTTCTGTTTTAGCGGTTTTTTTGGTTTGTTCTGCCTGTTCTGTTTCTTTTTTGCTTGATGAGGTGGTTTTGGCTATCTCGTCGAGTTCAGCTTGTTCTTCGGCTTCTATTTCATTTCTGAATTGTTCAAAATCTTTTCTGATGGCTTTTGTTATATCTGTTTCTGCTTTAGATTCTTTGATGGTTCTTATCGTGTTTTCTATTGTTCGGTTGGCATCTATGAGTATTTGCTTGGCTTTTTGTCTGGCTTCTTGGAGTATTTTGGATTTATTTTGTTTCAAATCCATTTCCAATTGAGCGTTTCGGTCTATGAGTTGGCTCAGTATGCTATCTTTTTGATTGATGAGTTGCTTTTGTTGCTCTATCTCCATTTTTTCGCTCTGCAACGTTACCAATAAGCCATCAACATCGAGTTGTTTGGTACCCATTTTTTCTTCTGCCAGCACCAAAATTCTTGGGGCAAGCCCAATTTTTTTG
>JAYWHZ010000342.1:0-2166 GCA_043777395.1 Bacteroidota bacterium | reverse complement strand
GAAACAAAAAAACGCCGCATGGATGTTTGGAGCTATCATTTTTGTATTGGGCTTGCCCACGGTGATATTCTACAACTATGGTGTTTTTGATGAGTACGATTATTGGGCAGGAACGGTGTCTTTGGTGGTCTTGGCTTTGTTTGAAATCGTGTTGTTTGCATGGGTTTTTGGCATGGACAAGGGCTGGAAAGAGATTATGGAAGGTGCTGATATTCAGGTTCCAACGGCATATAAGTTTGTTATCAAATACGTTACACCGCTGTTTTTGTTGGCTGTGTTTGGAGCAAGTTTGCCTACCATTTGGGAGCAGATAACCAACAAAGCCATCTACGAACAGATAGCCAAAACGACCGATGCGGTGCAAATTGGGGAGCTCAACAAAAAAATGTTGTTTGTCAATGCGTCCAGGTTTATGCTTTTGGTTTTGTATGGTGGTATCTGTTATTTGGTACACGTTGCCTACAAAAAACGCCAGCGAGACGGTCGTTTTTTAGATTAAAAATCGGGTTCTTAATTTATAAAAACCTTTCAGAGCAGATATGTTTTGGAAGGTTTGTTTTTTAAATAGGCGTTGCCATCTGCTGGTGTGTAGGCTCAAAAACCCGCCAAGAATAGGTTTTTAGTGTTTGTAAGCGTTTTTTTGATTAATTTTGTTTTGCTTTATTTAATTGAGACACCAACCCACGCATGAAAGACCTACAAGTCGTTAATTTTTACTTCTTAAAATATAAGTGGCATTTGCTCGGCGGCATATTGTTTGTTACCATCTCCAACATTTTTGGGGTGCTTTATCCGCCTGTTTTCCGATATTCTATCGACCTGATAACCGATTCGCTCTTGGTCTATAATCTTTTTGACCACCTTTCTATTCAGAAAAGGGTCTATGCTTTGTTTACCGATTACCTCATGGTTTTTGGGGCTTTGGTGCTTGGATTGGCTGTTTTGAAGGGTATTTTTATGTATTTTATGCGTCAAACGATTATTGTGATGAGCCGCTGGATAGAGTTTGACCAAAAAAACGCTTTATTTCAAAAATATCTTGACCTCGATTTGGGTTTCTATCGCCGCAACAGCACGGGCGACCTGATGAGCCGAATGACCGAAGACACGGGCAAGGTGCGTATGTACACCGGACCCTCCCTGATGTATGGCATCAACATGGTCGTTATGTTTGTGTTGGTCATCGGGGCAATGCTCGCCGTCAATGTCAGTCTGACGTTTTGGGTGCTGCTGCCGCTGCCGTTCCTTTCTTATATCATCTACAAAATTAACGGTATTATTCTCAAACGAAGCAAAGAAATTCAAATCAAACTATCGAGATTAACGACTTTTACACAAGAAGCCTTTTCGGGCATTCGGGTTATTAAATCTTATGGCAGGGAACAAAAATTTAAAGCATTGTTTAATCTTGAACTCGAAGACTTTAAAGCAAAATCTTTGAACTTGGTCAAGGTAGATGCCGTTTTTATGCCAATTATGACGGCTATGGTTGGTTTAAGTACGATTTTGACCGTTTTTGTGGGTGCTATTCAGATTAACAAAGGCGAAATAACCACAGGCAACATTGCCGAGTTTGTCATCTATATCAACATGCTCACTTGGCCCGTGGCAAGTCTGGGCTGGCTCGTTACGATGGTGCAGCAAGCCGCCGCCTCGCAGCAACGCATCAGCGAATTTATGAACCTGACACCTGCCATCGATAAACACAAGGGACTTCAAACGGCTATCAAGGGCAATATCCATTTCGACAATGTGAGTTTTACCTACCAAGACTCGGGCATTGAGGCATTAAAAAACATTAACTTTGACCTCAAAGCCGGTCAAACGCTGGGCATAATTGGCAAAACGGGTTCTGGAAAATCGACACTCGCCTATGTGCTTTCACGGCTCTATGACGTGAAATCTGGTCAAATATACATCGACGACACCAATGTTCAGCACTTTAACCCTGCCTATCTCAGGTCGCAAATGGGCTATGTGCCGCAAGAATCTTTCTTGTTTTCGGATAGCATCGCCAACAACGTGGGCTTTGGATTGACGCAAGCCGACAGACCAAAGATAGAGCAAGCCATCGACAAAGCAGCCATGACCGATACCGTCGATGGTTTGCCGCAAGGCTTGGAGACGCTGCTCGGCGAACGGGGCGTGAACCTATCGGGTGGACAA
>JAYWHZ010000341.1:0-2178 GCA_043777395.1 Bacteroidota bacterium | reverse complement strand
TCAAAGAACGCTACGAAAACCACCACAAAATACGCATCAAAGACGAAGCCATCATGGCTGCTGTCAATCTCTCGCAACGCTACATCACCGACCGTTTTTTGCCCGATAAAGCCATTGACCTCATAGACGAAGCAGGCTCAAAACTCCGAATAGAACTCGACAGCGTACCCGAAGAAGTCGATGAATTGGAACGCAAAATAACGCAGCTCGAGATAGAACGTGAAGCCATGAAAAGAGAAGACGACCAGCCACGCATCAAAATCATTAACCTTGATATTGCCAACCTACAAGAAAAAAGCACCGAACTCAAAGCCCGATGGAAATCTGAAAAAGAACTCGTCGAACAAATTCAACAACAAAAACAAGAACTCGAAAACCTAAAATTTGATGCCGAACAAGCCGAAAGAGCCGCCGATTTTGGCAGAGTAGCCGAGATAAGATACGGCACAATGAGAGAATCGGAAACCAAAATCATAAACACCCAACAACAACTCAACGACCTGCACCAAAAACAAGGGCAAATGCTCAACGAAGAAGTAACGGCAGAAGATATTGCCGAAATCGTGGCACGATGGACCGGCATACCCGTCGATAAAATGCTCGAAGGAGACCGACAAAAACTACTCAAACTCGAAGACGAACTCCACAAAAGGGTCGTGGGGCAACACAAAGCCATCACCGCCATTGCCGATGCCGTCCGCAGAAGTCGAGCCGGCTTGCAAGACCCCAAAAGACCCATCGGCTCGTTCATATTTCTTGGCACCACTGGCGTGGGAAAAACTGAACTCGCCAAAGCACTCGCCGAATGCCTCTTCGACGACGAAAACGCCTTGGTAAGAATCGACATGAGCGAATTTCAAGAGCGACACAGCACAAGCCGGCTCATCGGCTCGCCACCGGGATACGTAGGCTACGACGAAGGCGGACAACTGACCGAAGCCATCAGACGAAAACCATATAGCGTCGTGCTATTGGACGAAATAGAAAAAGCACACCCAGATGTTTTTAATATCCTGCTGCAAGTCTTAGACGATGGACACCTGACCGACAACAAAGGCAGAAACGTCAATTTTAAAAATACAATCATTATCATGACTTCAAACATCGGCTCGCAGCTTATTCAAGAAAATTTTGAAGACCTCAACGAAAAAAATTTCGACGAGATAGTAGATTACACCGAGCAAAAAGTGATAGAAGAACTCAAACAAACCATCAGACCCGAATTTTATAACCGAATAGACGAAATTATCGTCTTTACGCCACTCACCAAACACGACATCAGAGAAATCGTGCGGATACAAATGAACAGCCTCCGAAAAACATTGGGAAAACAAGACATCGACATCGCTTTTACAGAAAAAACTCTCGACTTTATCGCCACACAAGGCTACAACCCACAACTCGGTGCCAGACCACTCAAACGAACCATTCAAAAATTGATACTCAACCAACTCTCAAAACAGGTCATCGAGGCAACCATCAACAAAAACACAACCATCTTAATCGACGTAGATAGCAACCAACAACTTACCTTTCTCAACGAACAGATAGACATCAACGATGCCAAAAAATAAGCCTCAAAACACACCAAAACCAAAAATCACTGAACACTCAAAGAGCTACAACTCAATCTAACGCAATCAACTCGTCGGTCTGGCTGAGATAGACGAGCCTGCCATCGGGCATAAAACCCAACTCAGACTTGATGTTGTTGCTTACATTCGGAATCGTTTGTTTGTTTTTGAGGACTTTGGTCTGCTTGTCAAACACGAATATTTGATATTTTTTGTTGCTATATGTTAGACATTTAATTAGATTTTCGGAGTTGTGAACGTCTATCAACATAAAATTGATTTTTACTTGCTTTTCGTCCGTAAAATCATTGGGTGTCAAACCCTCAAAATTCAACTCAAAATTTTGTTTGGTTTTAGTATCCACAAAATAATTGCAATAGTTAAAGTAGATAAGGTTTTGTTTTTTGCCCACATAGGCATAGCTGTAGCCAGTATTGCCAAGCACTTCGGGCAGCTCAAAAGGCATTGGAGAATCAAACACATATCGATTGTTTTTTAAAATATATTTGCCCAAGAAAAACCTTTTATCTTTCGCATTTGGCTTTTCATACATAGAAATTTGACAGTAAAAATTTTGTATATCACCCGTAAAAAACAATCCCAC
>JAYWHZ010000340.1:0-2182 GCA_043777395.1 Bacteroidota bacterium | reverse complement strand
TCGTCTTCATATTGTGTGGGCAAGTTGGGCAATATCTTGTATTTAAAATAATTTTCAAACGATTGGCTTGCCATCACCACAGGGTTCAACAAACTGTTTAGGACATACAAAGTCATGCCGGTAGCCACCAAAGTCAAAGCCAACATAATGATGCTCACCGTCCAGATATTAGCCGTAGAACTGCCGTTTAAAAGGGCAAAATAAACTGTGATGCCTATCAACGGCACGTGAATGCCTACAAAAGCAATGGTTAAAAACTTGTAAGAATAATTTTTTAAAAAACGAATGGTAGAAATAAAATTGTAAACTCGCATGAAACTAAAACTTGAATATATGGTCTAAATAAAATTAACAAACAACGCTTCTAACAAACTTTAATCTTTAAAGTTCAAACTAATCAAAAGAAATGCCTCGCCTACTTTTGCTGTAAACGAGACATATTTGTTGTTTGGTATAATTTTATAAAATTTATTTTTTACCAGCTATCCGATACAATATCAACGCCATTGCCACAAAAAAGCCCAAGCCAAGCACCTGAAAACCGCCTTCGCCCAATGTACCAACCAGCATTTTTTCGATGCTCATCGCATTCATCGTCTTTTCAAACAACACAGCAAAGATAGCCACCAGCACACCCATCAAAGCACCGCCAGCCACCAAGCCAGTGGCAAACAAACTGCCTTTGCCCAGTTCGGCATCTTCGACCGTCTCGCCCTTGCGTTTGGCTTGCCAGTCTATGAGACCCTTCAATGCACCACCAGCAAAAATGGGCAAAGTCGTAGCCAAAGGCAGATAAGCGCCAACGGCAAACGATAAGGCTTTGACGCCACATAACTCCATCGTGATAGCCAAAAACACACCGACCAACACAAAGTTCCAATCCAAATTGAACGACAGCAAACCCTTGATGAGCGTTGCCATCAAAGTGCCTTGCGGAGCAGGATATTTGTCCGTACCAATGGCGTGGGTTATGCCTTGTGCAGCCATTTCGGCGGTGGGCTTGTCGAGCAGCTGAACCGTAAAACCAATAGCAAAAGCCGACACGATAGCCCCAATAAACAGTGCCAATTGTTGGTAGCGGGGCGTTGCCCCAATGATGTAGCCCGTCTTCAAATCTTGCGAGGTCGCACCCGCATTGGCAGCCGCAATACAAATCATGCTGCCCACGACCAAAGCCATCGGTTCATAAAACTTGCCTGTCCAGCCCACCGAAATAAACACCAAGCAAGTTCCCATGAGTGTAGCAATGGTCATGCCCGAAATCGGGTTTGAACTCGACCCTATCACACCCACAATACGAGACGAAACCGTTACGAAGAAAAATCCAAAGACGATAACCAACACGCCTATCAACAATTTATTGACAATGCTATCGCCCGGAATGTTGGGCAACAAAGCCATTAATAAAACCAACAAAGCACTTCCAATCAACACGACCTTAAATGACAAATCGTTGTCGGTACGAAGTATTTTGAGCGAAGCGTCGTTATTTTTTAATGAACCCAAACTTTCTTTAAAAGAAGAGACAATCGTAGGAATGGTTTTGAACAAGGTAATAAAACCACCAGCCGCCACGGCTCCTGCCCCAATTTGACGCACATAAGCCCTATAAACTGCCGAAGCGGTGTTGCCAAAAGCATGTGTGTCGGGGTTCCAAGCACCGGGACCGCCAGCGGTAGCCAAATCTTTGAGATAGCCCAATTTTATGAGCTGCATAGCAATGACATCGGGCGGCACAAGGCTTGCCAGCAGCGGAATAAGTCCCAGCCAAGATAGCACGCCGCCAGCCACCAACACACCAGCAATGCGAGGACCGATGATGTAGCCAACGCCCAGATATTCGGGCGTGATTTCGCCGTTGAGTGTGGCAGAAGGAAAATATTTATTGGCTTGTGTGGTTGCCCAAGTGGGTGTTTCGGCTATGACGTGAAACACTTTTTGGAGCAAGGCATAAATCATGGCTACACCCAGACCCTGATAGGCTGTTTTGGCAAAATCGCCGCCTTTTTCGCCTGCTATCAAGACCGAAGCACAAGCCGTGCCTTCGGGATAAGGTAGATTTTCGTGTTCCTTTACAATCAAACTCCGCCGCAGTGGAATCATCATCAAAGTGCCAAGCAAGCCACCAAAAGCCGCCAAGGTAAAGATATTAAAATAATTTAAATAAACGGCTCCATCAACG
>JAYWHZ010000339.1:0-7344 GCA_043777395.1 Bacteroidota bacterium | reverse complement strand
ATAAATTCGGTGGTTTGGTCCAGTTTTTGGGTCAGGTTCGATAGGATATAAACCTGAATTTCGTCGTCGTCTATAAATAAAATTCTCTTTTGGCTCATAAGTTTGTTTTGGTGTTGGGGGTTCGTGTTTTTGGGTATAGCGGTGATTGTCAGACACGTTTTGTCTCTGAATTGATGTATTTTGGTTTATTATAACCTTTTGAAGCCGAGGGCTTGTGTTTTGTTAGTTGCTTTTTAGCTGCTGCATGGCTTCACGGCGGCTGATGCGTTGGTTTCCGTTGTAGCACACGACCCAAGCGTCTCTGATGCCCAGCCGTACAAAATATTTTCGGACGGCATCGGCTTCGTTGATGTCATAAAAAACACCTTTGAGTAGTTTTTGCATGCCGTTATTTTCTTCTGTATAGAGTTCTTGTGTTATAAAATCGGGTATTTTGTTGCGTTCGGCACTGATTTGCACCCTAAAATGCACGCCCGAAGCATCGGCAACGTTTGTGCCTGACCCTGCGTTTTGTGGTGTTGCGGCGGTTGTTTTGGTGGGTTCTGCCACCACCACGGGCGTTGGGGTAGCGGCTTCGCTGGTGCCTTTGGCAATCAGGTTGTCTTTGAGTTTGGTTATTTCGTCGTCTTTTTCGGCAATTTGTTGCTTCATTTCGAGGCGAACCGATTCACATTCTTCAACTTCACGGACTTTGCGGTCGAGGCGTAGTTTCAGTTCTTTGACCTCTTCGGGTTTCATTTTGCTAAACTTTCGCAGTTCTTCACGTTCTGCCTTGTCTTGCTCTTTGCTTTGTGCTGTGGTGTTGTTTATAAAACCCATGAGGCAAATACTCACAAACAATAAAACGGTGGTTTTTTTCATATTTTTATTTATAAGGAATAAACTTTTATTATTGCAAAAATAGTACATTTGGATAATAACACTATTTTTTTTCTATATTTTTTGTTTTCGTTCCATTTTTTTCGATAAAATCGGCATAAACGGCATATTGTTTGTCGGCATCGAGCCATTCGGAAAGTTTACGACAGTTTTTTTTCATCTCCAAACACAACGTTTCATTGTCAATCAATTGCATCATCTTAGCCTCAAAATCGTTGAGGTCTCCGCTTTTGTAGGTCAATCCCACGCCAAACTGCCCGATGAGTTGCTCGGCGTCGGTGCTTTCGAGTGAGTTGAGCATGGGCAGACCGAGTGCCACGTATTCAAAAAACTTGACGGGCAGGCTCACCGTCGATTGTTTGGCATAGGTCATCAATCCAATATCGCAGTACGAAAGCAGGTGTGTGAGGGTGTTTTCGTCCAAAAAACCAATAAAAATGACGTTCGTCAATTGATTTTTTTTAATTTTTTGTTTTATTTCAATTTCCATTTCACCCATGCCAGCCAAGATAAAAACCAGATTTGGTTGCCTTTGTTTGAGGTTTAGAGCAAGGTCTAAGATGCTCATCATGTCGTAGTTTTTGCCCAGTGAACCGGCATAGATAGCCCAAATTTGGTCTTTGGGTTTGGTTTTGAGCGGCGTTATATCGAGTTTATCAAGACTTTTTGTTGGGGTTAATATCGCCTCAATAGATTTATTTTTGACCGATGAATAGACCGTTTGAGCAGCGATATTGGGGTTTATAGCCTGTCCTATTTGTGTATATTGGTTGCAAACACCTACGATGGCATTGGCATTTTGTATTAATTTTTTTCGGCGTTGGTAGAGGCTTTGGAATATTATTTTATGCAAAAAACGCAAGTATTTGGGCAAAACCATTGCAAATAATTCGGGATATATATCTAAAATATCGACCATCAGCACGCAGTTGTGTTGCTGGGTATAATCCAAGATTGGTTTTGAATAGAAGGGTGCAGGCTCACGCAAGACAAGCACGTCGGGCGGCACGAGCGTTTTGGAATAAAGCAAAAACTGTTGGGCAAAATGCTGTTCAAACCGAATTCTTTGCCACGAAATATTTTTATAATAAGGCAATGAAGGCAGCAGATGAACGGTAAACAACGGATTTTCGGTTCTTACCTCGTGGTTTTGGGTGCGAAAAGTCTTGTTTCGATGCCAGAAGTTGGCTGTCCAAAGCACCACATGATGCCCTTTTTCGTTGAGCGATTGTGCCAGATAGTGGCATCGGTATTCACGCCATTGCTCTTGCGGAAGGGTTGTGTAGGGATAAACGAGCCAGATGGTCATCTTTTTGTGTGTTTAGATGGTGCGTTGCGGCGGTCTATTGTTCCAAAATCCAACGGTGTTGCCTTCGATATAGTTTTTGAAACCCATTAGAAACGCCAAGTTCATCAACACAAAATGGCTGATGTAGCGTAGGGTTCGGTTGTGTATATTGAACGCACGCAGGCAAAAAAAATCAAGCAATGCGAGTGCATAAAACAGCATTTGACCGCCAAAAGTGATTTGAAAAATGAGGTGATGGGGTGTCAAAATGAGGTTTGAGACCAGCAAGACGATGAGCAAAAAAGGTGTAATCCAACGCAGCACTTTGTGGGAAAAATAGTGGTAATTGATTTTATTTTTAAAAGGGTTTAGCATCGATTTGAAGTAAAACAGGTTGGCATAATTGCCCGTACCCATTCTCATTTTTCTTCTAAACTGGAGTTTGCTCTCGCCCGACACGTCCATTGAGCAGGTGGCATCGTCGGCATAGACGGTTTTGTAGCCTTTTTTGAGGATATTCATGAAGATAAAAAAATCATCGACACTAAAATAGGGCGGCACGGGCTGGTAGAGTGTTTTTCTCAGGGCATAGCAAGGACCGTTTGCCCCGATGATGCAGCCGTCGGTGCTTTGACTTTTTTTGATGAGCATTTCACGGGTATTAAACTCATATTCTTGCCTAAAAACGGTGGTATCGGCGGTTTCGGGCTGCCCCATTTCGATGTGTGCTTGCACGCCGCCAACGGTGCTATCGGCAAATGGTTTGATGAGTTCGTTGAGGGTAAAGGTGTTAAACATGGTGTCCGAATCGGTCAAGACGAGTATTTCTTGGGCCGCTATGGCAGCAAGTTGATTGACGATTTCGGGTTTTCCCGTTCGTGTTTCAAAGTGTTTGAACACGATGTTGTCGGGATATTGATTTAGGTATTTTGCGACGATGGCGTTGGTCTGGTCGGTCGAGGCATCGGACCCAACGTAGAGTTTGAGTTTGTGTAGCGGATAGTCGGTATGTAGGGTGGTTAATATTTTTTGTCCTATATATTTTTCTTCGTTGTAGGCAGCCACAATGACGGCAATGGTGGGCAACGACTCGCCGCCACCGTTGGGTGGAAATGGCTGGGCGTTGTAGCTCAGCCTCACGATTAGTTTCGGATAAAGCCAATAGGTGTGTATCAGCAGTAAAAACGACAGCAGAGACAACATAAAACAGACGATTTGGAGTGCTAACATCGTTTCAAAAAGGACTCAAAAGGCATAAAGATAATTTTTATCATAAAAACCTCTTTCAAAACAGCATGAGCTATGGCAGGAGGTTTGTGTGGATTTGGTGTTCTTGGTGTTCAAAAATAGATGTTAATGCCCTTGCTCCGAAGCAAATTTTATCCTGATGAGTTCTATTTCTTCTTGGCTATAATCTGCTCCAATTTCTCGTAAAGCAACCTCGATGTCGTCGGTTTGTACGGTTCTAAAATAGTCGTAGAGTTCTTTTTGTACATCGATTTCGACGTGTTCGTTAATAAAATAGTCTATGTTGAGTTTCGTGCCAGAGTTCAAAATGGCATATATTTCGTTGAGGAGTTCATTGAAAGTCAAATTTCGGCTACTTGCCACCGAATACAAATCTATCTTTCGGTCTATTGCCGAGATGATAAACACTTTGCCCGACGATTTGTTGGGTGTAGATTTCATAACCAAGTCCGTTGGTCTGATTATCTCGTTTTCTTCTACATATTTGGCTATCACGTCGGTAAAGTCTTTTCCAAATTTGATGGCTTTGCCTTGCCCTACGCCCGAAATCTTGATTAAATCTTCGGTCGTTATGGGGTATTGCGTTGCCATGTCTTCGAGCGAAGGGTCTTGAAAAATAATGTGAGGCGGCAAGTTGAGCTGCTTCGAGAGTTTTTTTCGGAGTTCTCTGAGCATACCAAACAACACGGTGTCGGCAGATTCGGTGCCGCCAAAGACCGCAATATCATTTTTGGCTTGGCTGTAGTCGTGGTCTAAACTGATTGAAAAGTCGGTAGGCGATTTTAGGTAGCCCAAACCCTTTGCATTGATTCTTATCAAGCCATAATTTTCAATGTCTTTGTCCAAAAAGCCATAGAGCAACGCATATTTCATCAACGACTCCCAAAATTTGAGGTCTTTGTCGTCGCCTGCACCAAAATCTTCGTCGAGCTGGTGGCTATAATGGATGATGCTATCGCTTTGGATACCCGCCACATAGTCTATCAGGTGTTCTGCATTAAACTTTTTGCCCAGGTCCTTGATGGTTTCCAAAAGGAGTATCAATTCGCTTTGGGCATCTACTTTTTTTGGCGGATAGCGGCAATAGTCGCAGCCGTTTGGTGGGCAGTTTTTGGTGTCAAACTCTTCACCAAAATAGTTCAAAATCTGTTTGCGACGACACGAAGCACATTCTACATAATTGACCACTTCTTTTATCAATAAACTTCCTATCTCTTTCTCTGACACGGACTTATCTTTCATAAATTTTTGTAATTTTTCTATATCTTTCTCACAATAATAAGCCAAACACACGCCTTCCATGCCGTCTCTGCCAGCCCTGCCCGTCTCTTGATAGTAACTTTCTATGGATTTGGGAATGTCGTAGTGAATCACAAAACGAACGTCGGGTTTGTCTATGCCCATACCAAAAGCAATGGTTGCCACAATAATATCGCATGCTTCCATCAAAAATTTATCTTGATGCAACACCCGCAAATCACTGTCTAAACCGGCATGATAGGGTAGGGCATTGATGCCATTGACCTGCAAAAGTGCCGAGAGTTCTTCGGTCTTTTTTCTGCTCAAACAATAGATGATGCCCGTTTTGTTTGGGTTCTCTTTAATGTATTTGATGATGCTTTTTTCTGTATCTACCTTGGGTCTGATTTCGTAGTATAGGTTTTGCCTGTTAAATGAAGACTTAAAAACCATTGCATCGCTGATGCCCAGATTTTTTTGAATGTCGGTTTGCACTTTTGGCGTAGCCGTTGCGGTGAGTGCCATAATGGGAATACGACCAATCTCATCGACCATCAACTTTATCCGTCGGTATTCTGGACGAAAATCATGACCCCATTCCGAGATACAATGAGCCTCATCGACAGCCACAAACGACACATTGACACCCTTAAAAAAATCGATATACTCTTGCTTGCCCAAAGATTCGGGCGCCACATAGAGCAGTTTGGTGATGCCGTTGGTGATGTTTTCTTTCACACGCCTGATGTCGCCTTTGGTCATCGAAGAGTTGAGGAAACCCGCAATGTCGTCCGTACCCGAATAGGCACGAATAGAATCTACCTGATTTTTCATCAAGGCAATCAGGGGTGAAATCACAATGGCAGTGCCTTCTTTGATTATGGCAGGCAGCTGGTAGCAGAGCGACTTGCCGGCGCCCGTGGGCATGATGACAAACGTATCGTTGCCCTTAAAAATATTTTCAATGATGGGCTCTTGCAAACCTTTGAAAGAATCGAACCCAAAGAAATCTTTGAGGGCTCGACGTAAAATCTGTTTTGGCTCTGTGTTCATGAACGATTATTCAAATCAAATCTGCTAATTATTTGTTCCTGGTGAAAATATACTTTAAAATACTAACTTTGCTCAAATTATCAAGCCAATTAATAAAACTTTTAAACCATAATCTTTAAAGTTTTACAAAGTTAAGAAAACTCTCAATATAAAATACCAATTTTTAAAAAATAATTCTATTGGAAACCCAAACAAACATTTTGCAAACAGCCAAGAAAGCCATACAAAACGAAGGCAACGCTATATTGGCACTCCAAAAACACCTCTCCAACGACTTTGTCCAAGCCGTCCAACTCATCCTAAACACCAGCGGAAGGCTTGTTGTTACGGGCGTTGGAAAAAGTGCCATCGTAGCCCAAAAAATAGTCGCAACACTCAACTCTACGGGAACACCGGCACTTTTTATGCACGCAGCAGATGCCATACACGGCGACCTGGGCATGCTCCAAAAATACGAACACGTCCTGTGTCTTTCGCAAAGCGGAAACACCGACGAAATCAAATCGTTAATACCACTTCTCAAAAATAGTAACCGAAAAATCATTGCCCTCACCGGAAACCCAAAAAGTTTCTTGGCAACACACGCCGATTTGACGCTCCTATCCACAATCGAAAGCGAAGCCTGCCCACTCAATCTGGCTCCAACCACCAGCACCACAGCCCAAATGGTTATCGGCGATGCCTTGGCTATCTGCTTGCTCGAAGCCAGACAGTTTTCAACACAAGATTTTGCAAGCCTGCACCCAGGCGGCATGTTGGGCAAAAAACTCCTCCTGACAGTCAAAGACATTGCCCAAAAAAATCCCAAACCAAGCGTCTATACCAACGACCCAATGAGAAAAGTTGTCGTCGAAATGACGTCAAACCGATTGGGTGCAACGGCTGTCCTCGACCCCGACGACCAAACACTCGTGGGCATCATCACCGATGGTGATTTGAGGCGGCTCTTGGAGCAAAACGACTCGATACAAACGCTCGTTGCCCAACAAATGATGACCCAAAATCCCAAAACAATCGACGAAAACCAATTGGCTACCCATGCAGTACATTTAATGCAACAACACAACATCTCTCAACTCATAGCCACCAATGCCAACAGTGAGTTTGTAGGCTTTGTGCATCTACACGACCTCATCGCCGAAGGTGTGGTTTGATAGGCTTAGGCAAAAGTCTCAAATAACATTGCTCAAATAAAACTTGTAGTAAACAAAAAAGTCCCACCAAACAAATGGCAGGACTTTTTTTATTGTAATCAATCTAAGAAAATATTTCTATCTTATTAGGGATTATTGCTTGATGAATTTTTGGGTAACACGGCTACCTTGTCCATCGGTGATGGTCAGTTGGTAGATGCCAGCATTTAAGCCACTTGCGTTCAATTCAAGGGTTGTGTTGCCTTCCAATACATTCATTTGTTGGGTAGAAACAACTTTGCCCAATACATCTATGATTGTTACACTGAGGTCGCTTGCTTTTGGAGCATAAACCATACAGTTCATAAAATCATTGACAGGGTTTGGAGCAAATGCACTGATGTCCAATTTTGTACCACTCACGTTTACTTTGACAACACTGCTGTAAGTAGATTTGCCATCGATGTCAATTTGACGTAGGCGGTAGAAATTGGCACCAGATAC
>JAYWHZ010000338.1:0-2210 GCA_043777395.1 Bacteroidota bacterium | reverse complement strand
GGGGTATCATTGGGCTTTGGTTTGAAATTGGATTTATGATAATTATTTTTAGGGTTGTGGGCGTTTTTTGAATTTAAAGTGGTAAAATTACTTAATTTTTGATTAAAATTTATCAATTAAGTTCTTTTTTGGTTTAATAGTTGAGATAAGGACCTTTTTTTGGTTGCTACCAAGCTAAAAGTAGAGATAATAAGCGTTTGAAAAATTATGGCAAAAAAGTTTTATCTTTGCACAATATATCGTTTTGCAGACCGAAAACAAGCAAAAACCGAAAATTAGACACAAGATTTTATTTTAATCAATCCAAAAATTTGACTGTTTCATATGAATTATACCTCGAAATTAACGCTTATATCTATACTTTTTATGCCCTTTTGGGCTTATGCTCAAATCAAAAAACCCGTAAAATGGGAAAGCTCTGTACAGAAAATAAGTGCCACCGAAGCCAACCTCGTCGTCAAAGCCACCATGCAAAAAGGCTGGCACATCACCTCCCAAACGATGGAAGACGGTGCATTGATACCCACCAAACTCACTTTTGAACCCAACGCAGCCATCGAACGCATCGGAAAAACCCAAGAGCAAGGCACCGTTATCGAAAAATATGAAGAACTGATGGGGCAAAACGCCCGTTATTATGAAAACGAAGTCTCGTTTGTGCAAAAAGTTGCCGTCAAAAAAAATAATACTACGCAAAAAGTCTCGGTAGAGTTCATGATTTGCAACGCAAGCACTTGCCTGCCGCCCGACGAGGTCGAACTGACGTTCGACCTCCGAGATTTCGGACCACCAACCAACGCCAAAACCACCGACTCTACCGCAACCCAAAAACCCATTGAACCAAACCCAAATATCAGCATCGAACCCGCCAAAGACTCTCAACTGCTCGAAAAAAACGAACCGATAGACACCAATAATTTGCCCAAAACACCTACACAAACCGATACATTTAGCCCAAAACTGGCTTCGGAATTGTCTATCTGGACTATCTTTTTTCAAGGTTTCTTGGGTGGTTTTGCGGCACTGCTCATGCCCTGCGTCTTTCCGATGATACCGCTGACGGTCAGTTTTTTTAATAAAAAAAACGAAAAACGCAGCACCGCCATTCGCAAAGCGTCTATCTATGGATTGAGCATTGTAGGCATCTATGTGGCTTTGGGTCTGTTGATTTCTATCGTGTTTGGCTTCGACAAGCTCAACGATTTGGCGAGCAATGCCATTGCCAACTTGTTCTTTTTTGTTATCTTGATGGTGTTTGGTATCTCGTTTTTGGGTGCTTTTGAGCTTGTTTTGCCTGTGTCGTGGGTTAGTTTTGCCGACAAGCAAAGCGACAAAGGCGGCTTGATTGGGGTGTTTTTTATGGCTTTTACGTTGGCTTTAACCTCTTTTTCGTGTACGGGTCCCATCATTGGCGGCTTGCTTGTTCAGGCAAGCATGAACCAGCAGATACTCGGTCCGGCATTGGGTATGTTTGGTTTTTCGTTGGCGTTGGCAATTCCTTTTACGCTCTTTGCCGTATTTCCAAATGCCTTGCAGAGCCTCCCAAAATCGGGCAGCTGGCTCAACACGTTTAAGGTCGTTTTGGGGATGCTTGAAATTGCTTTTGCCCTCAAATTTTTGTCCAACGTCGATTTGGCATACCACTGGGATTGGCTCGATAGGGAACTTTTTTTGGTGCTGTGGATTTCTATTTTTATGTTGATGACGCTCTACCTTTTGGGCAAGATAAAATTTGCCCACGACAGCCCATTGCACCACCTTTCAATCAGCAGATATTTTTTTAGTCTGGCGGCATTGTCATTTACCTTATATTTGATACCCGGCTTGTGGGGCGCACCGCTCAAAGGCATCAGCGGTTTTTTGCCACCGATGCACACCCAAGACTTCGATTTGAACCAAACATCGGGCAAATATTCGACCAATGGCAACAACCCAACAAAAGACAACGCCACTATAAAGTACCAAAATCTGTTTCATTGCCCACACAATCTACAATGTTTTTTCGATTATCAAGAAGGTTTGGCATATGCCAAAAGGGTAAATAAACCCATTTTTTTAGATTTTACGGGACACACCTGCGTCAATTGTCGGCGCATGGAAGCCAGCGTTTGGAGCGATGCCCGTGTGTTGCAACGCCTCAACGAACGCTATGTGGTCATTTCGTTGTATGTTGATGACAAAACCAAACTGCCTGATAATGAACAATATAC
>JAYWHZ010000337.1:0-2213 GCA_043777395.1 Bacteroidota bacterium | reverse complement strand
TTTCCCAAGCCGACGTTAGCCTCTCGGGGCTGCTATCGGGTTTGGTCTATACCATGCTGATGCTTTTTACACTTCTGGCGTTTTTCAACAAAATTGGCTTGCCTGTCGTTGCCGATTTGCTAAACCAAGCCATTGCACTCATTCCCAACGTCATTGTTGCCCTCATTTTGGTCATCGTCGGTATGTTTTTGAGTAAAAAAGCAAAAGAAATGGTCTTAAAATCGCTTGCAGCAAGCGGCGAAGTGAGTAAAATGTCTTTCTTGGGCGACCTCGCAAGCGTTTTTGTGCTGTTTATCACCTTTTCTATGGCGTTGGCTCAGATTGGCATCGGCGGAAGCATCGTCCAAACCATCGTAGGCGTGGTATTTGGTGCTTTGGGCTTGGCTATTTCTATTGCCCTTGGTATCTCTTTTGGCTTAGGCGGCAGAGAATGGGCAGCCCGAGTGATTAACAAGTATCTATAATACTTTTGAAATTCAATTAAAACATGCCCAAATCAAAAACCTTACAGACCCAAAAATCTGTAAGGTTTCTTTTTTAATATATAGACCAAAAAAATTATTTTATGGCTGATGCACCAGCAGCGGCTACCGCATGGTCGTTTTCTACCGAGCTACCCGACACGCCCACAGCACCAATCGCTTCGCCCGAGGCATCAACGATTACCACGCCACCCGGAAAAGTGATTAGACCCCCATTAGAATGTTCAATGTTAAACAGCGGTGTGTTGGGTTGGGTCAATGGCGTCAGTACAGCGGTATCCATCGTGAACCAAGCCGAGGTTTTGGCTTTTTTAAATGCGATGTCTATCGAGCCAATCCAAGCACCGTCCATGCGAACAAAGGCAACTAAGTTAGAACCAGCATCTACGACGCAGATGTCCATTTTGGTGTTGAGTTCGGCGGCTTTGAGTTTTGAAGCGGCAATAACAGCTTCGGCTTGTAGGAGTGTAATGTTCATTTTTTTTTGAATAATTGATTTTTGAGTAATAATAATTTTAGACCACAAATTTTGTTTCCAGTGTGATAGGTACAGCACTCAATGCCTTCGAGATTGGGCAGCCTGCTTTGGCGCCGTTGGCAAGTTCTACAAACTGCGTCTCGGTCATACCTGCTACTTTGCCTTCGAGGTGTAGGTTGATGCTCGTGATGGCAAAACCGCCTTCGGCCGGGTCGAGTGTAACAGTCGCATTGGTTTTGAGTTCATCGGCAACGAAGCCTGCACCGACGATGGCAAAGCTCAATGCCATGGCGAAGCAGCCTGCGTGTGCGGCGGCAATGAGTTCTTCGGGATTGGTACCTTGGATACCATCTTCGTTTTCAAAACGGGCTTTGAAGCTGTAGGGTGTGTTGTCAAAAAATTTTGAAGGGGCATTGAGCGTGCCTTTACCTTCGAGTCCTGTACCGTTCCATACGGCAGTGGCTTGTCTTTTCATGGAATTAGATTTTTAATTTATTTTTAATGGTTGAATATTTTTACATCAGGCATAGCAAAGGGTTACATTTAGCGTTGATAGTACATCACGATAGAGGCTTTGGCAATGGTGTTTTGCCAGAGGTAGTAGCCCACAACCGAAGGGTTTGCGGTGGCATCGAGACCGAGTTTTTCGGTTTTGAGTGCATGAATGGTGAAAATATATTGATGCAGACCATGCCCGACGGGTGGGCAAGCACCGCCGAAGCCACCCGCTCCGAAGCTGGTAGGGCTTTGGATAGCACCTTTGGGGGCAATGTTTTTGGCGGGGTTTCCGGCGTTGGCAAGGAGTTCGGTGGTGTTTGCGGGTAGGTCGAACATGACCCAATGCCACCAGCCGCTGCCTGTGGGTGCGTCAGGGTCAAAGACTGTGATAGCAAAACTTTTAGTGCCTTCGGGAGCATTTGCCCAAGAGAGCTGTGGCGAAATATTTTCGCCCGTACAGCCAAAGCCGTTGAATTCTTGTTTTTTGGTGAATTGCCCACCAGTATCACCGCTTCTAAGGGTGAATGTTTGAGCAAAAGCTGTGCTTGCCAAAAGTAGCAACACGGCAATAGTAAGGGTAATTTTTTGCATTTTATTTATTTTTTTATTTTGATTGGGTTGTAAATCGACTGCAAAGGTACGTGTATTTGTTGTGGTATTGATGTTGTATTTGGTCCAAAAACTATCGCTAAACGTTCAAAATTTTTTCTTGTTCATGGGCAATAAACTTTGTTTTTGGTGCCTTGCTACAAAAG
>JAYWHZ010000336.1:0-2213 GCA_043777395.1 Bacteroidota bacterium | reverse complement strand
AGCAACCCTCGTGGATACTAACCTACAACACCCTCAAAATCCTTGACCCGGGTTTGCCACAAGTGCGTGAATACGTAACCAAAATTGTGATGGACGTCGTGCGTCGATACGACATTGATGCCGTTCATTTCGACGATTATTTTTATCCATACCCGCAAGCAGGTTTTGCACTCAACGACGAAGCCACGTTTCAAAACAACAGCAGAGGCATCAGCAACAAAGACACTTGGCGGCGAGACAACGTAGACCTCATGGTCAAAAAAGTAGCCGATAGCATCAAATCTGCCAAACCACACGTAAAATTTGGTATCTCGCCTTTTGCTATCTGGAAAAATAACCCCAACAACGACGCAGCAGGCTCTGCCACTTCGGGCTTAGAAAGTTATTTTGCCATCTACTCCGATTCTAAAAAATGGTTTCAAAACGGCTGGGTCGATTATCTGATTCCGCAAGTCTATTGGCAAATCGGTTTTCCGGCTGCCAACTATGCTGTATTAACGCCATGGTGGGCAAGCCAAAACACGTTTGGCAATCACCTCTACATTGGGCAAGCACCCTATCGAATAGCCACTTGGGGCAACGCCAGCGAGATGAACACACAAATCCAACTCAACCGCTCGACCAATGGCGTGCTGGGTAGCTGCTTTTTTAGTGCCAAAAATTTTGTTCAAAACCCTTTTGGCTTCGTCGATAGCCTGCGAGCAAGCGTATTTAGATACAAAACCTTAGTGCCAACCATGCTTTGGCGAGACCAAAACGCCCCAATGCCCGTTCGCAATCTGGTATCTCAGTTTCTTGGCAATGGGCAAACGCAACTCACTTGGCAAAAACCATTGCCCGCCACCGATGGCGACACGGCTCGGTTCTATTGTATCTACAAATTTTTTCCAAACACCAACATCAACCTCAACGATGCGACTAAGATTTTGGACATCACGAACCAAACCACTTTCATAGACCCAACGCCGACCGACAACGGTCAGTATGTGGTTACGGCTTTGGACAGATACTGGAACGAAAGCACCCAAGCAACCGTGATTGGCATCAATGAAATTTCAAAAGTAGCCGATTTATTTAAAATGTATCCCAATCCTGCCAAAGAACGCCTAAAAATCGAAGCCAATAGCCGTAACTTGGCTGTTGAGTTGAGAAACATACAAGGGCAATTGCTTTATAGCATCAATTTTAGTGCTGCTGGCAATTATCAAATCGACCTTTCAAACATCAAGCAAGGCATTTATTTTGTTGTTGCCAAGAAAGATAATTTGGTTCAGACCGAGAAGTTGGTTGTAGAATAAAATTTTTTTTAGGATTGGTTTTTAGTCTGTATAGATGGTTTGGAGAACGGTTTGCCCTACGGCTTTGAGGGTATTTTTGTCTATGTTGGTCATGTTGTCTTTGTGTGTGTGCCAATAACGCCCAAAGTTTGAAGGTGTGGATTTATCGTATTCGATGATGTCTATCGTGGGAATGTTGATGAGCTGATTGATGTAGAAATGGTCGTCTATGATGCCGTTGGTTTCTTGGCTGACAAAGTAATTGGCGTAGCCCAAATTTTGTGCAGTAGTCCATATTTTTTTGACGAGTTCGGGTGCATAGTTCATCGAAGTGCCTTCCATCGTAAAAACGGCGTTTTTGGCGCCCGCCATATCAATCAAAATGCCATATTTGGCGTGGTAGTTGGGTTGGTGTGGATTTTTTGACCAATATTGCGAACCCAAACAATAGGTGTCTTGCTGCGTTGGAAAATCAGATTTTTCGGGCTGTCCGTAGTCTTCAAGGTCAAACAAGATAATATCGATACCTACGCCATTTTGGAGTGGATTTTGGTTGATGACCCGAGCGATTTCTAACAAAATGCCTACACCACTTCCGCCGTCGTTTGCCCCTTCGATGGGTTCGTTTTTTCGGGTGCTGTCTTGGTCGGCAAAGGGTCTTGTGTCCCAATGGGCAAACAGGGCGATGCGTTTTTTGGCTTTGGGGTCGAACGAAGCGATGATGTTTTTGAGCTGGTGGACTTTGTTGTCAAACGTTCTTATTGGCGTTGTTTGGATGGTTGTTTGCGGTGTTTGTTGTTTCAAAAAATCGTAGAGCAATGTGGCACATCGGGCGTGTGCAGCCGTGGAGGGGACACGGTTGCCACAATCGACTTGTTTTTGAATGTATTGATATGCCGAATCGGCATTGAAGCTCGGCACAACGGCGGCGGCAGC
>JAYWHZ010000335.1:0-2214 GCA_043777395.1 Bacteroidota bacterium | reverse complement strand
TCGAAATTATAGCAAAATCAACAGGTTTAACAAAAGAAAAAATCGAAAAATTATAATAAAAGAAGGACTTCGACCAAACGCCAATTCTATACCAACTGGGGTTTTAGACAAACTTTATTTTGTTAACTGAACTTACGCAGAATATTATCCTAAAAACCTATTGTAAATCAATTGATTTATAATAGGTTACATTAAATTTCATAGACTCAATTTTTAAAACATAACCAATTCATTACTAATGTATTAGGCTAATTTTTGCGTAAGTTCAGCTAATTAACACAAATCAACACTGCACAAGTTCAATATTTCTATATTAAACAAGTTTCCAATGTTAAGTTTGTGTTAAATTTTTTGACTCATCATTCTTTAATGAACTTTCCTACAAACGTCTCGTTTTTTTGGTTCGTGATTTTGAGAAAATAAATGCCGCTATCCAGCCCCGAAACGTCAAGACTTGGAAATTCCCCTCCTGTGGAGGGGTTGGGGGAGCTTGGCATTTGGGCAGGCTCAATACCCAAAATCTTGCGTCCTAAAATATCTGCTATCTCGACATTGACCTTTCCTTGCCTCTCCAAACCCTCTGTCCTTGCGACATCTCCCCTTAAAAAAAGGGAAGAATTTACTTCAAAGCCAATAACATTCGTAGCAGGATTGGGATAGATAGCAAGCGTCTGAAAACCATTGCCAGAAAAAAACTGCTCGATGCCAATGGGCAAATAATTTTTTAGAAACACACCGCCATTGTTTTTATACATCTTGACAAAAGCCTGATAAAACTGATTTGCAATGTTGGCATCGTGAATCACAACCGTGTTTTCGTCGCTTCGGGTGTTGGCATTGGCAGACCAGTTGTGAGAACCCGTAAGCGTCGTAGGGTCCGAGTCGGGTTTGTTGGCATCTACGACCAGAAACTTGTGGTGAAAAAAACCCGTTTGGTTGTCGATAAACAGCGTGTCGTTGCGTCGGAGTGCATTGAAAACCGTCGTAGAGTTTGAGGTGTCATTGACGATGCCAGCCCTAAACACCGAGCGTCCCAAATCGGCAATCGGGAAAGCCAAATCTGCTCTTGTAAAACTCAACAAGGCATAATAGAGGTCGTAGTTTGCCGTTTCGATGGTTTGTTTTATTCGAGTATTGACGGCATCGGTGGGGCTAAAATAATTTTCTACCCGTTTGCCGCCGATGTTGAGTTCGTGGGGTGTGTTGTCGCTTTTTTGGCTACCAAATTTATTTTCTATAAACATTTCTTCAAACTCTATGGTATAAACTTTGGCGAGGCTCTGGTCTTGAAACACCACGACGTTGTTTTTGTCTATGTTCAGTTGGTCGTCGGTTAGGTTGGTGGCTCCCGTCCAGACGGTGGCTTTTTGGGATAGGCTGGCATCTATTATCAAAAATTTGTTGTGCATGATGCCATAAGCCAAGCTCGGCGGCGGACCCAATTTTTTATTTGTTGTCATCACACTCGCATATGCCGCAGCGTTTACGCCAGCATCGGCAACCAGACGCACCAATACGCCCCTGTTGGTGGCTGCATTCAGGGCATTAATCACATTGACGTTGTTGAGGTTATAGATGGCAACATCTATCGTTTGGGTGGCACGCCCAATGTAAGCCGCAAGGGTGTCATCTACCAATTGATTGAGATAAATGGCTTGGTTGTTGGCGGGTTGAGCCAAGGCGGTTTCGACGGCGTGGTTAAAAAAGGCTTTTATTGAACCTGAGCTTGTCGATTTGGTGATAAACGATTGGACACAGCTCACGAGGATATTGTTGGTGGTTGCTTTGACGTAGTAGATGGTTGCTGGCAGTAGATTGGGAATGGTCAGCGTGTGGTTTGTGGTTTGTGTGGGGTCTGTCAGGGTGTTGGTCAGGGCGTTGGGCGATGTACCATATTCGATTTTGGTGTCGCCAAGGGTGTTGGTTTTATAATTGATGGTCAAAAGATTGGTTTCTATCGTGCTGGCTTTTAGGGTTATGGTTTCCAAATCGTCGATGTCTCGGGGTAGCAGTTGGTAGTTTGCAGCAAATTGGCTCATGATGCCCACGATAGAAACCGAGGCACAAGGTATTTTTTCGCCGATGAGGTTGCTTGATGTGTTTATTCTTACTTGCTTGCTGGTGATTCCGTCGTTGATGTTATAGTTGGTGCTGCCGTTGAAGCTGCCCGTATTGACGGTAAAATTGACGCTGTTGAACTGAACCAATCGGCTC
>JAYWHZ010000334.1:0-2224 GCA_043777395.1 Bacteroidota bacterium | reverse complement strand
TAAATATCATTGCCCTTTATCTCGAGTTTGTTGCCTTCATAGACCTCAATGATGCGTTGGTAGAAAGGCAAATTGCTTGTGTTGAGCGTTATTTTGGTGTCTTTTTTGGGTATCCAGAGTTTGCCATAGTGGTCTTTGTTCCAAGCGTAGCTTTGCGAAAAAGGAAACACATTGGGGTCATAGCTGCCTTTTTGGTCTATGTTTGGTGTGATGTTTTTGACGTTGGCAAAGGTTTTTATTTTTTCTTTATTTTCTTCATTCAACAAAAAAACATAGCGGTTGTCGCTCCCATAATCCTTCATATAATCGCCAATAGGGGCATATATTTTGAGGTCTGCCAGTGCTTTTTCGTTAAAATCGGTGCCGTCGGTCTCGATGGTGTAGCTCATCTGCACGTTTTTTGGTGCTTCCAAGGGTTTGTTGTTGATATAAACCACGCCTGCCCTGACCTCGAGCGTGTCGTTTGGGATAGCCACACACCGCTTAATGTAGTTGTCGGTCTTGTCTATGGGGTGCATCTGGTTGTCCATCGGGTAGTTGAAGACCACCACGTCGCTGTTTTTGATTGTTCCCAAGCCGGGCAAGCGGTAGTAGGGGAGTTGCGGCGAACTAAAATAGGATTTGGTGTTGATGATTGGGATAACATTGTGTACCAGCGGCACGGCGAGCGGTGTCATGGGCAATCGAGCGCCATAGCTCAGTTTGGACACAAACAGATAGTCGCCCACCATCAACGAGCGTTCCATCGAGGGCGTTGGAATGGTGTAAGCCTCAAAAGTAAAAATCCGAATGATGGTAGCCGCAATAACGGCAAACAGTATGGCATCGAACCACTCACGGGCGGCGGTTTTTTTCTTTTTAATGGGTTTATTGATATTATTTTCTATGTTCATATTGGTGTTAAAGGTTAAATGAATTGAATATAGGTTTTGATTTTTTGTAGCAAACTGGGACAAATATAAGTCTTTTATTGCCAATACATTTAAGGTTTAAACAAATCGCTCATCGTAAACAATCCTTTTTTGTTTAATAAAAACTCGGCAGCCACCAAAGCACCCGTTGCAAAGCCCACACGGTTGTAGGCCGTGTGTGTGAGTTCTATCTTGTCGTCGTTGCTTTGGTAGCGTACGGTGTGCGTGCCGGGTTCGTTGCCCAAGCGTTGTGAGGCAATGGCAATTTGGTCTTTTGTGTATGTGAGTTCGTTTGTTGTCCAAGTCGTTTTTCGGTCTATGTGTTCCACGATGCGTTCGGCTGTGTTGATGGCTGTTCCGCTTGGTGCGTCTAACTTTCCTTTGTGGTGAATTTCGTTTATAGACACCTCGTAGTTGGTGTGTTGGTTCATGAGTTGAGCCAGATAGTTGTTCACTTCCCAAAAAAGATTAACGCCAATGCTAAAATTAGTTGCCGTAAACAACGTATTATTACCATCGAGGCACAAGGTTTTTATCTCTTCAAAGGCTTGATACCAGCCTGTGGTGCCGACCACAACGGGAATATTGGCTTCAAAACACGTTTTGATGTTGCCAACGACCGCATCGGGCTGCGTAAATTCGATAGCCACATCGACCTGATGTTGTTTGAGCCGCTCTGCCGTAAAGGGAATGTCTTGGTCAAAGATAGCCACGATGTTGTGGTTTCGGGTGGCTGCTATCTGGCGAATGGTTTTGCCCATTTTGCCGTATCCTATTAAGATAATGTTCATTTTATTTTGATGGTAATCTTTTTTTTAGTTGAAAATAATTTGTTTGGAGTTGAATGGATTTAGAGCCATTTCTTTTTAATAAAATAGAACACCAAGCCCAATGCCGTTGCCAACATAATGCCCCAAACCACATAGTAGCCGTTTGCCCATCGGAGTTCGGGCATCACATCGAAGTTCATGCCATACACACCCACAATAAACGTCAGGGGAATAAAAATAGTTGAGATGATGGTCAGCGTTTTAATGATTTCGTTCATCTTGTTGTTTTGTTGGCTCATGTAGAGTTCGAGCAGTGCCGTTAGGTTTTCACGTGAGAGTTCAACATGGTCTATGGCACGAAAGCAATGGTCGTACAAATCACGCAAAAAGGGTTTGGTATCGGGCATAAAAAAAACATCGTCTCTGCTGATTTCATTGACAATCTCACGGACGGGATAGATGGTTTTTCGGATTTGTATCACTTGTTTTTTGAGTTGAAACAAGTCGGTCATGTTTTGTTTTTCGGGCTGGCTCAAAATATCC
>JAYWHZ010000333.1:0-7458 GCA_043777395.1 Bacteroidota bacterium | reverse complement strand
TCAATCTTTGCTCTTCAATCAATCTTTGCTCTTCAATAAATCTTTGCTCTTCAATAAATCTTTGCTCTTCAATTAATCTTTGCTCTTCAATCAATCTTTGCTCTTCAATAAATTTTTGCTCGTTGATTTGTTTTTGCTCATCAATCAATCTTTGCTCATCAATAAATTTTTGTTCGTCGATTTGTTTTTGCTCATCAATCAATCTTTGCTCTTCAATAAATTTTTGTTCGTCGATTTGTTTTTGTTCATCGATTTGTTTTTGCTCATCAATAAATTTTTGTTGGTTGGCATCGCCCAAAATACTTTCTATCTCAATCGGTTCATCGATGGCAATGGGCTGACTTGAAGCCTCAATTTCCATTTCTCTAACATACTTTACGTTTCGGTCTCTGAGTTTTTCTATCGGCTCAAACACAATTTTGTTATTGACCAGCCAAAAACTGCCCAAGCCATCTATCGAATAAGATTTTTTGGCATGGAGCTCCTCTTTTAGTTTATCTACAAACTGCTGCACCACGTTTTCGGCAACGGCATACCTGATGCGTTCTTTTTGCATGATGACATAAATCAAAGCATCGGTACCATTTACGATTTGCTCCTGAAAACTGATAATCCTCGAAGCAGGCAGCACCTTGTTGCTCTCTTGGTCGAGCGATGCCTCTTGGCTCTGAATGGCAAACTCACCCAAACCCGGCACGGCGAGCCAGCGGGTGAGCATAAGAGATTTTTTGATGTGTTCGGTAACGTCAATCACGGTTTGTAGAGTTAGTGGTTTTAATAACAAAAAATAAACAAGAACCTTGCTTTGATTCCCAAAATAGACTACAAAAATACGTCAATTTGCCCCTAAACGAATGCGTTTTTATAAAAAAACTTTACACCGTAAGCAATGCAGCGTTTATGAGCGGCTTTAGGGTGTCGTAGGTATCCAAAAGCAGGGTTTCTACAATCGTTTTTTTGCTTGCCCAGATGGCTTGGCTGATGTCTTCGCTTGTTTGCGGTATCAAGTCTTGTTTGGGTGTGGTCATTTTGTACCAATGGGTTGTTTTGAGCATCGGCTTGCCGTTTAGGGTGTAGGTGTGGTAGGTATTGGTTAATTTTTGGACTATGGCAAGGTTTTTTAAACCACATTCTTCCTCCACTTCCCTCGTGGCGGCTTGCTCTATGCCCTCTTTGGGTTCAACTTTGCCCTTGGGCAAATCCCATTTTCCCAAACGACGGATAAACAAAATCTCCTCAAACTCATTAAACACCAGACCACCTGCGGCGGCTACCGGCTCGTAGCAAGACTCCAAACACGCAAACTCAACACGGGCATCGACGCACAAAACCCACACTTGATGGCTCGAAAGTAAATCGGATTGCAAATCGGTTATCAACGTTTTTAATGCCGCTGGGTTCATGTGTTGATGCAAACTTACATTGGCAGGCGGGTGCAGATGGCTTGTGTCGTGGTCATAAAAAGTTAAACAATGTTTGTGAATATAAATGCTGTAGGTCATGAGCCAAAAAATTAAAGTGAGAAATCAATTAAATAACCCACAAAAATAGATTTTTTTAATCGCTTTTCTATTCAAAAAATATAGACCAATGTTTTATGGCTTCAAATATGGCTATTCTAATCATTAAACACAACGAACAACAAAAACTTATTAAAAAAAATAAAAAAATGTATTTTTGCAACTCATTCATCAACACCAAAACCAACAAAACTATGGGAAGAGCATTTGAATACCGAAAAGAACGCAAAATGAAACGCTGGTCTGCCATGTCCAAAACTTTTACACGCATCGGCAAAGAAATCGTGATGGCAATCAAAGCCAACGGACCAAACCCAGATAGCAACTACCGACTCAAAATAGCCATTCAGAACGCCAAAGGTGCCAATATGCCCAAAGAAAACGTCGAAAATGCCATCAAAAAAGCCACCTCAAAAGAACAAAAAGACCTCGCCGAAGTCCTCTACGAAGGCTATGCACCACACGGCGTAGCCATCATGGTCGAAACAGCCACCGACAACCCGACCCGAACCGTTGCCAACATCAGGCATATTTTTAGCCGATATGGCGGCACAATGGGCAACTCGGGTTCGGTAGAATTTATGTTTGAACGCAAAGCCATGTTTGTCATCAAAGCACAAAACGTAAACTTCGACGAACTCGAACTCAACCTCATCGACTTTGGTCTCGAACAACTGGAACAAAACCTCGACGACGACGAAATCATGGTTCATACCCAATTCATAAACTTTGGAACCATGCAAAAAGCCCTCGAAGAGCAAGGGCTGCAACTCCTAAGCTCAGAAGCCGTACGGATTCCAGTAGCCAACAAACAACTCACCGAAGACCAAGAAGATGCCGTTTTTACGCTCATCGAAAAACTGGAAGAAGACGACGACGTGCAAAAAGTGTTCTCGACTTGTGTCTAAAATCAATTTTTTTTAATAAAACCTAAAAATCACCAAACGTGTTTGTAAATGTGTATGATTCAGTTCGTAGCATTGGTTCTACTATCCTGCCGCAGTTGGTGGCAAAAAATGAGGCAATAATCCCACCATATAAGCAATGAAATACCTCAGCCAAATTGAATTAACACAAAGCAACACTGCGTAAGTTCAGTTAATTATTTCTCATAAGAACCAAGGTTTCCCTAATATAATAGAGCCTCTCGATTCACATCGGGAGGCTCATTAATTGAAGTTTTGTAATGTATTTTTAAAATATTTGTGTTACCGATTATTTTGCAACCACGATTTGCTTAACGGCAATTTGCTCGTTGTTTGCAATTCTGACGTAGTACACGCCTGCTGCAAGTTGGCTGATGTCGATAGTCAGTAGCATAGTGCCATTGGCGTTAAATGCTTGACTTTGAACCATCTGCCCTGCTGCATTACTGATTGACACGGCGGTTTGCTCGTTTGCTCCTTCGATGTTGATGTTTAACACATCGCTTGCTGGGTTTGGATAAACCGACACTTCAAACTTGACCGCTGGTGTAAAGATGATTTCTTTCCAACCAAACTGTGTGCGTTTGCCGTCTATGTCAAACTGAATTAAGCGGTAGTACGATTTTCCTATCAATGGGTTTTTGTCTTGCAAGATGTATTTGCTTGCTCTGTTCAAACCTTTGACCGTACCGATGTACTCAACGTTTGAGGCGTTCAGGTCTGTTGTGCGTTCGATTTCAAACCTGTCGTTGTTCACTTCTGATGCCGTAGCCCAAGTCAAATCTACAAACTTACCATTGATTCTTGCATCAAAAGTGATGAGTTCTACTGGCAATATCACCCCGCTGTGGAAACCTGCATCGACCGTTAGGTTGCTCGAACCCGATGTGAGTACGTAGTTTCCTGTGCGTCCTATTGGGTCTGCGTCGCTGTCGTTGGCATCGGTTGAGCCTGTGGCATTAGAAGGACTTGAAATGGCATCTGATGCTGGTCTGTTAAATACCACATAGTACGTACCTGGTGCCAAGTTGGTGAATAGATAGTTGCCATTGGCATCGGTTACTTTAGTTCCAACAATCGCATTAGTTGTTGCATTGTAAAGTGTTACCGTTACACCTGCAATACCTGGTTCTACAATTGGGTCATCTTGGTTGCCATCTTTGTTTCTATCGTTCCAGACTCTGTCGCCAAGTTGTGCTGGTTTAAAGAATCCTGCATCAACATCGGTGCGGTTTTGTCCTTGTCCCAATACGATTGGGTTGGTGCGTCCTGTGGCTGGATTGTTGTCGCTGTCTTTGGTAGGGTCTGTGCCTGCACTTTGCGTGGTTGGGTTAAAGCCCGTTGGTGTGCCGTAACCTACGCTGTATGTGCCTGCTGGCAAACCTGTGAACAAATACGAACCATCGGCTGCCGTTGTGGTGGTGGCTATCACGTTGCCGCTGCCATCAAACAAGGTTACTACCACGCCGCCTATGCCCGGTTCGGTTGGGGCTTGTATGCCGTCGCCGTTCCTGTCTTCAAATACTTTGTCGCCAATGCTGCCTGGTACAAATATACCTGCATCTATTGTTGAATTGTATTGACCTGCTGCAAGTGTGTAGGCAATGGTTTTACCCGTTGTTGCATCTGCATCGCTATCTGTGCCATCTGTGCCTATGTCTTTTTTGGTAAATATTGCCAAGGCGGGCAGTGTAGTAAAGCCTACGCTGTATGTGCCTGGTTGCAAGTTTACAAAAGTATATGCACCATTTTGGTCAGTAATCGTGGTTGATATTGGTGTGCCTGCTGCATTGAACAACGTTACGGTTACGCCCGCCACGCCTACTTCGCCTGCATCTTGTGTGCCATTGGCATTTACATCATTCCAAACAAAATTACCCAAACCTGCAAGCGGTGTGTTGCTTTTTACACCTGCATCAAGGTCTCTATAATTCTGACCTGCTGCCAATGTTACCACTGGTGTGCGACCAGTATTTGGGTCGGCATCGCTGTCTGTTGCATCATTTGTGCCGCTATCTTTGGTGGTAAACACAAAGCCTTGTGGCAAGTTATTAAACCCTACACTGTATGCACCTGGTGCCAAGTTGGGGAATAAATAGAAGCCATCGGCATCTGTAACAGTGCTTCCTATTGGGTTGCCTGCACCATCATATAACGTTACTGATACACCTTCTACACCTGGCTCATTGGCATCTTGTATGCCGTTGCCATTCAGGTCATTGAATACTTTATCACCCAAACTTGCCAAGGCTGCATTTGGTTTATTGATACCTGCATCGAGTGTTTGGTTGTATTCACCTGTTACAAGGGTTACTTGTTGGGTGATACCTGTTACGGTGTTTGCATCGCTATCTTTGGTATCATCGGTGCCTGCATTTGACGGGCTGAATGAATATCCTGCGGGCAAATTGCTAAACTTCACGCTGTAAGTACCTGGGGCTAATCCATTGAAAATATATTCACCCAAAGCATTGGTAATGGTAGAGGCTATTACGTTGCCCGATACATCAAGCAAATCTACCAAAACGCCTTGTATGCCCACTTCGCCTGCATCTTGTATGCCGTTGTTGTTGGTATCAATGAATACAAAGTTACCAAGGCTGGCGTTGTTTGGCGGAGGTGTGAGGAATATACCTGCATCTACGGTTGGGTTAAATTGCCCTGTGGTGAGTGTGTAGTTTCCTGTGCGTCCTGTAATTACATCGGCATCGCTGTCTTTGGCATCGTCGGTGCCATTGTCTTTGGTTGTAAATGTATAACCAATTGGCAATGTAAATCCTACGCTGTATGTGCCAGGGGTTAGGTTATTGAATGAATAAAAACCTGTGGCATCTGTAATCGTGGTGGCTGATGGGTTGCCTGCGGCATCATATAGCGTTACGGTTACGCCCGATACGCCTGTTTCGCCTGGGTCTTGCACGCCATCTTTGTTGGTATCGATGAACACAAAGTTACCGAGACCTGCATTGGCACTTGGGAATAAGCCTGCATCAATGGTGGTGTTATTGTCGCCACTTGCAAGGGTTACGGGTGCACTGCGTCCACTTGATGTGTTGGCGTTGCTGTCTTTGGTATCGTCCGTGCCTTGTGTAGCGGGGCTAAATACTGTTCCGTTTGGTCGTACAAATTCTACAATGTATGTGCCTGGAGCCAAGTTAGTGAAACTGTAAGCACCTAAACTATTGGTAGTGGTCGTACTGATTAGGTTACCGCCTGCATCAAGTAAGTTCACAGTTATGTTAGGTATTCCTGGTTCGCCATCTTGTATGCCGTTGGCATTTGTATCGTTAAATACAAAGTTACCAAGTGCTGCTGGTTGGAAGAACCCAAAGTCCAGTGTTAGGTTGCTGTTGTTATCTGGTGTGGTAGCGGGGTTGTTGTTGGGTGTTTCGCCAGTTGGTTCAGCACCTACTGTTAGGGCTATTGTTCCACTGCGGGTTTCGCCTGCTACGGTGCTAATGCCGTTGTCGTTGTTGTCGCCGTTTAGGTTGGCATTGATTTCCTGCCCTGCACCAGTGCTGCTGCCAAATCCTAATGGATTGGTTACGCCTACAATGTATGAGCCGGGTTGCAAGTTATTAAACAGATACAATCCATTGGCATCGGTGGTGGTGGTGTTGATGGCTGCACCGTCGGCTACGCCGTCGTTGTTGGCATCGGCATATAGTTTAACGGTTAAACCTGCGATGCCTGCATCTGTACCATTTTTGATACCGTCGTTGTTATTATCCAAAAATACCTGATTACCCAAACTCAATGGTTGATAAAAACCTGCGTCTATCGTGGTGTTGCTTTCGCCGCTGGCTACCGTGATTGGTGCGGTGCGTCCTGTGGTGATGTTGGCATTGCTATCTTGGCTTGGGTCAGTGCCCGCACCTTGTGGTGATGAGGTAAATCCTGCTGGTTTCACAAATTCTACAATGTATGTGCCTGGTAATACATTAAACGAATAGTTGCCATTGGCATCGGTAGTAGTTGTGATTGGGTTGCCCGAACCATCTAATACTGGGTTGCCGCTGCCGTCGAGTAATTTTACAATTATGCCTGCTATGCCTGGTTCACCTGCATCTTGTATGCCGTCTTGGTCATCATCACGGAATACTTTATCGCCAATTGTAGCCGATTTGAAGAAGCCAAAATCAACGGTCAAGTTGCTGTTGTTATCGGCTATGCCTGCTGGGTTGTTGCTTGGGTTTTCGCCCGTTGGCTCTGTGCCTTTTGCAAGGGTGATGGCATTGCTAAATGTTTCGCCTGCCGCTGTGCGTACGCCATTATCGTTGTTGTCGCCGTTTAGGTTAGCATTCGATTCTTGTCCTGCACCTGTGCTGCTGCTAAATCCTGCTGGGTTAGTTACGCCTACAATGTAGTTGCCACTGGCAAGTCCTGTGAATATATACAATCCATTTGCGTCGGTGGTGGTGGTAGCAATGGCTGCACCATCGGGTACGTTGTCGTTGTTGGCATCAGCATACAATTTTACGGTTACGCCTGCTATCGGAGTGTCGGTAGCATCTTTTACGCCGTTGTTGTTTTTGTCTTCAAATACCTGATTACCCAAGTTCAACGGTTTGGTAAATCCTGCATCTATCGTGGTGTTGCTTTCGCCGCTGGCTACTGTGATGGGTGCAGTGCGTCCTGTGGTGATGCTGGCATTGCTGTCTTTGCTTGGGTCAGTGCCTTGGTTAGGGTCTGATGGGTCAAAGCCTGCTGGTTTCACAAATTCTACGATGTAAGTGCCTGGCAATACATTGAATGAGTAATTGCCATTGGCATCGGTGGTCGTAGTGATTGGGTTGCCCGAACCATCTAATACTGGATTGCCGCTGCCGTCGAGTAATTTTACAATTACGCCTGGTATGCCTGGTTCGCCTGCATCTTGTATGCCATCGCCATTGAGGTCATTGAATACTTTGTCGCCTATTGATGCTGATTTGAAATATCCAAAATCAAGGGTCAAGTTGCTGTTGTTATCGGCTGTGCCTGCTGGGTTGTTGCTTGGGTTTTCGCCTGTT
>JAYWHZ010000332.1:0-2234 GCA_043777395.1 Bacteroidota bacterium | reverse complement strand
TGTTTTTTCTAAGTTGAAGCCCAAGTAGGTTTGTTGGTTGCTCGGGTTTGGATAGATTGGATAGAGTTTTGTTTGGGGCATTTTGACGTTTTCTGGTGTGCCGTCGGCAGATAGTGCGATGTTTTCGTCGCCGATTTGGTAGGGCAGATAGGTAAAATAGACCAAAAACATTTCGGCGGTGGTTTGTTCGCCCCAAGTAACGGTTTGGGGTGGGGAGCTCGGATTTAGGGGGTTGTTTGCGGTGTTGTCATAGACGGCACGGGCATAGATTTTGCTTTGAGCGGGTATTTTTATGATGTTTGGAAACGTGAATTGCCCTTGCCAGTTGAAGTCCCATTGGTCTATTTTAATGATTTTGATGGTGTCGGTGCTGTTTGGTTTTACGGCATAGACTTCCCACGATTTGCCCAAGAGGTGGCAATGTGGAGCGACTTGCATCAGGCTGATGTTGGCTGGGACGGTAAAGACGGCGTTGAATGTTTTGGTTTGGTTGGCAGGAATTATGAACGACGAGGCACCGCCCACCAAGTTGAGTGGCGAGATGATGGGCGCCGTTGTGGCGTAGCGAATGGTTGGTGAGTTATCAAAGAATATATTGACCGACGAGGTGTCTGTTTGTTGTGTTGGCGAGGGTCCGTAGTGTGTTTGAACCAATATTTTGGCGTTTTTGTATAATCTTTTGCCGATGCCCGTTGGGAAATACCTTGCGGCTTGTCCCGGCACCCAAAAAGCCCAATTGTTTTCGGTGGGGTTAAATCCGAAGCCTCCAAACTGGTTGTATCCGTAGCGGGGGTCTTGTGCATCACGTGTAACTGCTTGGTTGGTGGTGTCTTGTGCCAAGATGGCGTGGTGAACGATTTTTGTGTTGCCGGGTCTAAATTCTACTGCTTTGATATTTTTGTTTTGGGTCAGGCTGGTTGGCAATACGATGATTTGGTATTGGTCTTGGTTGTTTCCCAGATGCACAAATGGCATTGCCCATCGGAGTACGAGGTCTGGCGTGCCGAGTTGCGAGCCTGTGGGGAATGGTGGTAGGGGTGGTGTGAGTGCGGGGTTTCCTTGTGGCGAACCCTGTGCGACCCAGTCTTGTATGGTTTGTATTTCTTGGTTGGTCAGTCCCCGTTCGTCGAGAAAGTGGCTGTAGTTTTTGTTGGGTTTCCAGGGCGGCATATATTTTATTTGGGTTACATAGGCAATGGTTTGTGCGTATGCAGAGACTTCGGCGTAGTTGGTAAAGGGCATCGGACCGATTTCGCCTTGTCGGTGGCAAGAGGTACATTTGTTAAACACGATATTGGCAACGTGCTGACTGAATGTGTATTGGGTGCTTTGGGCTTGGAGTTCGTTGGCTGCCAATAGCAAAAGAATTGCGAAGATGAGGATATTTTTTTTCATTTTTTGTGTAGATTATTGAGTTGTTGGTTTGTTTGTTAGACTATTTTTTTTTTAGAAAGTTTAGTGTTTCAACAAAAAAGGTCTTGAATAAATTTTACCCAAGACATTTATTTTTTGATTTAATGGTTTTTTATTTGATGATATTTAGTTTTAGAATTGAGTTTGAGGTATTGGCATTTATTTTTACAATATAAATGCCTGTTTGTAAATTTTGGGTTTCTAAGTTGAGGTTGTGCTTGCCTGCGTTGAGGTTTTGAAATGTTGTATTTTGGATTATTTTTCCCAGCTGGTCGGCTATTGTTATTTGAATGGATTGTGTGGTTGGGTTTTCAAATTGGAGGTTGGTGTTGTCGTTTTGTGTGTTTGGGTTGGGATAAATCGAGGCTTTGAATGCGTTTTTTGTTGTGTTTTGGTTGCTTGTTATCAGTGGGTTTATAAATCGATAGAGCATGCCTTCGCTTGGCGTGCCGTTGAGTGTAACGGGTGATGTTGGTGTTACGACGACGGTTGGGTTGCTTGGCAAGCCTGACAACAAGAGGGCATAGTTGATGTCTTCTGTAACTGGGTCGAGGAGTATTGGTCCGATTAATGGACCCATTTGGGTGAAGTAAACCGTGCTATCGGGTACAAAGCAGGGTCCGATTCGGGTTTCGATGGTGTTTCCATTTTCTTTGAGCCACACTTGGAAGTTGACATAGCTTCGTCGGTTTGCGGTTGTGTCTTCATAAAATCCGACGTTTCGGAATTGTATTTTGATTATTTGGTTGCCCGGCGTGCCTTCCAAGCTGTATGATATTTGCGAAAATTGGTTGATACCCGTTCCTAATAGTGTGTCTCTT
>JAYWHZ010000331.1:0-7464 GCA_043777395.1 Bacteroidota bacterium | reverse complement strand
CTCTTCCCATTCCGAACAGAGCAGTTAAGCCCAACAGCAGTGATGGTAGTAGAGTAAAATCCGCAAGAGTAACCCAACGCCAGTTTGTTAAATCAAAGTCTCAATCCCTCAAAAGATTGAGGCTTTTTTTGTGAATATCTAATCCATTGAACTAAAATAATATTGAAATTGATTGTCGATTTTATACATATTTTTGAGTTTAGATATTGATTTTAAAGCATTGAGATGAATGATTTTCACGTCAAACGGTCTTTAAAAAACCATATATTGAATTGATTGACGTGTTTTGATTTTTTTTTGTATTTTGCATCACATTAAATATTAGCAAAGGAAATTTTAATATTATTAAATAAAAAATAAATGAAAGAAGTATATATCGTTTCGGTGTCTCGAACGCCCGTTGGAAGTTTTAATGGTGCTTTGGCATCTTACACAGCAACACAACTTGGTGCTCATGCGGTCAAAAGTGCATTAGCCAAAATAGACCTCAAAGGCAATTTGATTGATGAAATCTTTGTGGGTCATGTGTTGAGTGCCAACGCTGGTCAAGCCCCTGCCACACAAGTTGCCATTTATGCCGGTTTGGGCGATAAAATCCCCGCTACGAGCGTCAATAAAGTCTGTGCATCGGGCATGAAGGCTGTGATGCTTGCTGCCCAATCGATTATGATTGGCGACAATACGATTTGTGTGGCTGGCGGCATGGAAAGCATGAGCAACGCCCCTTATTATCTGGATAAAGCCCGAACGGGTTACAAATATGGACATCAACAAGTGTTGGACAGCATCGTGAAAGATGGTCTTTGGGACGTTTACAACAATTACCCGATGGGTAATGCTGGCGAACTCTGTGCCAAAACCTACAACATAAGCCGAGAAGCACAAGATGCCTACGCCGTCGAATCGTATAGAAGAGCTCAAGAAGCCACAAAAAATGGTTCTTTTAAAGATGAGATTACACCAATTGAAGTACAAAAAGGCAAAGAGACTGTCTTGATGACCGAAGACGAAGATGTGAGCAAAGTTATTTTTGATAAAGTTCCTTTTCTTAAACCTGTTTTTGATAAATCGGGAACCATCACGGCTGCCAATGCTTCGAATATCAACGATGGAGCTGCGGCTTTGGTCTTGATGAGCAAAGAAAAATGTGAAGAATTGGGTTTTACCCCTTTGGCTAAGATAGTGGCTTTTGCTGATGCTGCCCAAGCACCTGAGTGGTTTACGACGGCACCGGCATTGGCAATTCCCAAGGCATTAGACAAGGCGGGAATACTGCCTGAGGAAGTGGATTATTATGAGATAAACGAGGCTTTTTCTGTGGTTTGCATTGCCAATAATCAGTTGTTGGGTTTAGATGCAGAGCGTGTCAATGTGTTTGGCGGAGCGGTAAGCATGGGTCATCCGATTGGATGTTCGGGTGCCAGAATAGTGGCAACGCTTGTGTCGGTTTTGATAGCTAAAGGCGGCAAAGTTGGTGTTGCGAGTGTGTGTAACGGCGGCGGCGGAGCGTCGGCAATGGTATTGCAAAGGGTATAATTTTTATTTTAATTGCCACGAGATAGCATGGATTGTGGCGTATTTTCAGTTAAAAACCTTCATTTTTAAATAATTATTTAGTTATGTATCAAAAATTTATGGATGATGTGCTTTCGCATCGCCCTATGAAAATCTTTCTTTATTTTCTAATTCCTTTGTCTATGTATGCCGTTTCGGCGATTTTGTATTATGTTGATGTGTCAAGATTTAATAAATATAATATAATATTTGTGCATATCATGGTTACATTTACGTTGCTTTTGATGACTTTGTGGCATTTTCATTTGGGTAGAGCCATTCAAGACTTGACTTCAAAGATAACCAAAGAGCAGACATTTTTTTATATTGTTCGCAATATGATTTTGGTTGGTGTGTTGGCTGTTGTCAATATATGGCAGGCGGCTTATACCATTATCAATCCTTTTGTATTGAGGGGTGAGGAAGTTGGTTTTACGAGCAACTTTTTTTACATTGCTTTGTGGGGTCTGACGGGTCTGTGTTTTATCAATTTTGCAATCAACGCCAGCGGTATGGCAGATATTTTGGCTCGAATCATCAAACCCAAGATGCGTAACGTTTACTTTTTTATGCTTTTATTTTTTCCCATTGGCTTGTGGTATATTCAGCCTAAGTTGAGCCGAATAAAGACCAAGAAAGTGAGTGCAAAAAACTAATTTTGTGTTTATAATATGCCAATCCTGATAGATTTTTTTGTAAAAATTTGTTGGGATTTTTTGTTTTTATATAATAGCTGTAAATTTGCAAAGAAAATGAACCTACAAAATATTTCCTTTTTTTAATTTTTTTTATGCAAAGCAAATATCTATTAAGCATTTTTATTATTGCATTGATGGCACTGGTGTTGGTCTATGCCAATCATTTTGACAACAGTTTTCACTTCGACGATTTTCACACCATCGAACAAAACGCCTACATCAGACGCATGGACAATGTGGGGCTTTTTTTTAAAGATGGCAACACATTTAGCGTTTTGCCGACCAACCGCAGCTATCGCCCTGTGGTCAGTACGGCGTTGGCAGTGGCTTATTGGCTGGGCGGCGGCTACGAGGTGTTCTGGTTTCATGTGCTGATTTTTGGTTTCTTTGTGGCTCAAAATATCTTGCTTTTTTTTGTGTTTAGGCGTATATTGACCACTTGTATAGACACTGTTTCTTGGGCTGATGCTTGCAGTTTGGGCTGTGTTTTGGTATATAGTTTTCATCCTGCCATTGCGGAAACGGTCAATTATATCATTTCTATTTCAGATGTGTTATCGACTTTTTTTGTTGTTTTAACCTTCTTTTTGTACCAATATTCGCCTTTTTCAAAGCGTTATTACCTTTATTTGTTGCCTGTAGCTTTGGGCGTTTTGGCAAAACCCACTGCCGTGATGCTTGCACCCTTGCTTTTGGTTTATGTTTATTTGTTTGAAAAAAAAGCAGAATTGCAGCGTTTGATTTTCCCTTTTGTGTGGTGTTTGGCACTCTATTTTTTTGTAGATTTTATGACACCCAGCACTTGGGTTGGCGGCGGAGACAATCCTTTGATGTATTTTCTGACGCAGTTTTGGGTGATGGTTTACTATGTATCAACGTTTTTTTTGCCTATCCATTTGAGTGCCGACACCGATTGGCAGTTGCTTGGTTCTGTGTTTGATGTCCGTTTTTTTGCTGGTTTGTTGCTCGTTGGCGTTTTGTTGGCTGTCATTTTTAAGACCTACAATAAACCCAAACTCAAACCCATTGCCTTTGGTTTGACGTGGTTTTTGTTGGCGTTGCTGCCCACGTCGTCGGTTGTGCCGTTGGCAGAAGTTTTGAACGATCACCGTTTGTTTTTTCCATATATTGGTATGAGTTTGGCAGTTATTTATGGCTTGACTTGTGTTTTGGTTGATAATAATTGGCTCAAAAATTATAGAAAAGCATTTATTTTGATAGGTGTTTTGTTGTTTTTAGGTTTGTGTTTTGGAACTTATCAACGCAATGAAGTTTGGGACAACGAGGAATCGCTTTGGTACAATGTAACCATTCGCAGCCCAAAAAACGGCAGAGGATTGATGAATTATGGACTGACTCAAATGGCAAAAGGCAACCATCTGGTGGCTTACGAATACTACACAAAAGCGTTAATTTTACTCCCAAAATACAGTTATCTGCATGTCAATATGGGTATTTTGCTGCAAGCCATGGGCAAATCTGAACTTGAAGTCGAGCCATATTTTAAAAATGGGATAGAATATGGTGCTATTTTTCCTTTAAATTATTACTATTATGGCAAATTTTTGTGTGACCGCAACAGGCTGGGTGCTGCCATTCCTTTGTTTCAAAAAGCATTGTCGATGAATAAAATCGACTTGTATTCGCATCAATATTTGGCATTTTGCTACCTCAAAACCAATCAAAACCAAGCTTCGATAGCCGCATGCGAGCAGGGATTAAAATTTTTTGCCAGCGACCAAAAACTATTGGAATACAAACAATCTGCAACCCAAAATTTGGGGTCTGATGAGCCAAGTATGGTTCAGACCGAAGCCGATTTAATCAACGAGAGTTTGGTTTATTATCAACTAAAATCCTTTGAAAAGTGCATCGAATCTTGCCAAAAAGCGTTAATCCTGAACCCCAACTCCGCCGAAGCCCTCAACAACATTGGCTCTGCCTACAACGAACTCAAACGCTACGACAAAGCCATCGAAGCCTTAGAAAAAGCCCTAAAAATCAATCCCAATTTTGAGTTGGCAAAAAATAATCTGGCATGGGCAAAAAACCAATTGAAATAACTATCTTTTCTCAAAAATAGCCAATACTTCTTTTTTATCGACGTGCATCTGTTGGGTCAAAGCCTCCAAGTTTTCAAATTTCATGTCTTTGCGGGTTTGTTGAATAATTTGCAGTTGTACGTTTTTTTGGTAAATGTCTTGCTCAAAATCAAAGATGTTAATTTCTATGCTTGTCGTTTCGCCGTTGAGTGTTGGTCGTTTGCCGATGTAGAGCATGCCTTTATGTAAGTCATTGTCTATCAGTATATTAGCGGCATAAATACCGTTTTGGGGAAGCAGTTTTAGGGGTTCGTCGAGTTTGATATTGGCTGTTGGGTATCCGAGTGTTCGCCCTATTTGGTTGCCTTCGACCACCGTTCCTGAGAGTTGGTAGGGGTAGGCGAGCAAAGTATTTGCCAAAACGATGTCTCCATTTTTGATGGCTTTTCTTATTTTTGTGGAGCTCACGGTGAGTTCTGCTATCTGTTTTGGGTCTATTTCTTGAACGGTAAAACGGTTTGTTTGGAGGCTTTCTTGCTTTAAAAAATTGATGTCTCCTTGTCTATTTTTCCCAAATCGGTGGTCGTAGCCGACGATAATGTGTTTGAGACCTATTTTTTTTATCAATAGTTCATTAAGAAACTCTTGGGCTGTTTGGGATAAAAATTCTTCATTAAAATCAAAAAGAAAGAGATAATCAATGTTCAAATTTTGCAGATGTTTTATTTTTTCGTCTAATGAGGTCAATAGTTTTAGTGCGTCGTTATCGGTTTCGTCGGTTGGTTTTAGGGTCAGTCTTGGGTGGTTGATAAACGACAGCACGGCACTTTTGGCTTGGTGTTGTTGTGCCGTTTTTAGTACCTGCCTAATGATTTGCTGGTGTCCCAAATGCACGCCATCAAACATGCCGGTGGTCAGCACGAGGCGGTTTTTTTCGTTGGCGGTATAGTGTTCTAAATTTCTAAAAACCTGCATTGTCGGTGTGTTCTTTGGCTTGATGCTCTGTTTTTAGGTGTTCGAGAAAATCGGTGAGTTGCCAAGCATTTTGCAGCAAAAAATCGCCACTTCGGGTTCGGATTAAATCGGCTAAAACCCCGCCGCTATCCATTGCTTTTCCCAAATCTTGGGCAATAGACCTGATGTAAGTTCCCTTTGAACACACGATTTTAATTTCGACAAAAGGCAGTTCAAAGCGGGTAATTTCTATCTCGTTAATCGTTACCGTTCGTGGTTTTATTTCGGTGGTTTTGCCCTTGCGAGCCAGTTCATAAAGCCGTTTGCCGTCTTGTTTTATGGCTGAATAGATGGGTGGAATTTGCTCTATTTGACCTATAAAATGTTGATTGATAGTGTTTTGTAAATCTTCTTGTGTAATATGAAAGTAAGGATATTCGGCATCAAAATCGGTTTCTAAGTCGGCACTTGGCGTTGTTTTTCCAAATTGGATTGTTGCCAAATATTCTTTTTCTTGTGCTTGGTAAGTGTCTATTTGTTTGGTCATTTTGCCCGTGCAGAGTATCAAAAGCCCTGTTGCCAGCGGGTCGAGTGTGCCGGCGTGTCCTACCTTTTTGCACTTGATGGCATAGCGAATTTTATTGACCACATCAAACGAAGTCCACGTTTTGGGTTTATCAAATAGCAATAGTTCTCCTTCGTCGAAGTTCATTATTTGGTTTTATTTATTTTTTAAATGATTTTTAGGGTTGTATTATTCGTTTTCTTGCGTTTTTTCGGGTCTCATCTGTGGAAAAAACAGCACTTCTTGTATCGAGTTTTGGTTGGTCATTATCATCGAAAGCCTATCGATGCCGATACCGATACCAGCCGTTGGCGGCATTCCAAACTCTAAGGCTCTCAAAAAATCTTCGTCTAAAATCATGGCTTCGTCGTCGCCTCGTTTGCCGAGTTCGAGTTGTTCTTCAAAGCGTTGGCGTTGGTCAATGGGGTCGTTGAGTTCCGAAAAACTATTGGCAATTTCTTTGCCATTACAAATCAGTTCAAACCGTTCGACGAGACCTTTTTTGGAGCGGTGTTTTTTTGCCAGCGGCGACATTTCGACGGGATAGTCCGTTATAAAAGTGGGTTGAATGAGTTTGGGTTCGCAGCATTCTCCAAAAATCTCGTCTATCAGTTTGGCTCTACCCATTGAATTATCGACCACAACACCCAGATTTTTGGCTGTTTTTGCCAGTTCTTGTTCGTTCATCAGGCTAATATCCACGTTTGTAAAATGCTCAATGGCTTCATACATCGTAAAGCGGCCAAAAGGTTTGGCAAAACTAATTTGGTGTTCGCCCACCGCAATGGTTGTAGATTGATGCAGTTCTAAGGCTATTTTTTCGAGAAGGGTTTCGGTCATATCCATCATCCAAAGGTAATCTTTGTAGGCGACATAAAGTTCTACTTGCGTAAATTCGGGGTTGTGAAATCGGCTCATGCCCTCGTTTCTAAAATCTTTTGAGAACTCATAAACGCCATCAAAACCGCCTACGATCAAGCGTTTGAGGTAAAGTTCGTTGGCAATGCGAAGGTACAAAGTCATGTCGAGCGTGTTGTGGTGCGTCTTAAACGGTCGGGCAGCGGCACCGCCATAGATGGGCTGCAAAATAGGCGTTTCGACCTCCAAACATTCCAAATCATTAAAAAAACCACGCATGACGTGAACCATCTGGCTTCGTTTTCTAAAAATGTCTTTGTTTTGAGCATTCACAATCAAGTCCAGATAGCGCATGCGGTAGCGTTGCTCCAAATCCGAAAAGGCATCATACAACATGCCGTCTTTTTCTTTGACCACGGGCAGCGGTTTTAGGGCTTTGGAAAGGAGCGTGAGGGTTTTGACGTGAACGGATATTTCGCCCAGTTTGGTTCTAAATGTATAGCCCGACACGCCGATGATGTCGCCCAAGTCAATCAGTTTTGAAAAAACGACATCGTAGAGACTTTTGTCTTCCTCGGGGCAGATTTCGTCTCGGTTGATGTAGAGTTGTATCTTGCCTACGCCGTCTTGGATGACCGCAAACGAGGCTTTGCCTTTTCCCCTGATAGCCATGATGCGTCCTGCAATTTGAACATCTGTGGGGTTGCCATCGCTAAAATTGCTTACGAGTTGGGTTGAGTTGGCTGTTGTTTCAAAGGCTTCTGACGGGTATGGATTGATGCCCAATTGATGC
>JAYWHZ010000330.1:0-2252 GCA_043777395.1 Bacteroidota bacterium | reverse complement strand
GTGAACCTATCGGGTGGACAAAAACAACGCATCGCCATTGCAAGAGCCATCGTGAGAGCACCCAAAATCTATATTTTTGACGATTGCCTTTCGGCACTGGACACCAACACCGAAAAGCAAATACTCGAAAACATACAACAACTCACACAAGAAACCACTTCTGTAATCATCTCTCACAGAATATCGTCGGTCATCAATGCAGATAAAATAATTGTGTTGGAGCAAGGGCAAATCGTAGAGCAAGGTTCGCACCAACAACTCATTGACCTGCAAGGCTATTACCACAACATATACCAAAAACAACAGATAGAAAACGCCAACACCGCCGTAGGCGAATTGGGTTCATAAAAAATCTTTAAATGAAAAATAAGTCTTAAATAACCAATTCATAACCTAAAAAAACGATTAAACAATTCATTAAACGAGATATTGCTTCATTTTTGAATATGAAAAAAATCATTATTATAGACAACTACGACTCTTTTACCTACAACCTATACGATTATTTTTTGCAACTGAACACCTCGTGCCAAGTCGTTTTGAATGATAAAATTACAATCAAGGAACTCAAAAAAAATGATTTCGACGGCATCGTGCTTTCGCCAGGTCCATGCACGCCAACCCAAGCAGGCATCACGATGTCTGTTCTCAAACATTTTTATGATGCCAAACCCATACTCGGTATCTGTTTGGGACACCAAGCCATCGGTATGTTTTTTGGGGCAACACTCCAAAAAGCCAACAGACCCATGCACGGCAAAACCGACCTCTGCTACCACGACAACCAAAGCCCGCTGTTTGAAAACACCACCAACCCACTCGTCGTTATGCGGTATCATTCGCTCATCTTAAACACACAAACGATACTCGAACATACGCCGCTCAAAATCATTGCCGCCAACAAACAACACGAAACCATGGCTATACAACATTCGACGCTGCCCATATTTGGCGTGCAGTTTCACCCCGAAAGCATTTTAAGTGAGTTTGGGCTGACGCTCCTACACAATTGGCTCAAAATTATTTAAAACAAAACCAGAAACATTATTTTTTAATACTTTTGCAGCATGATAGACCACAAACACGCATTAACCCTTCTTGTTGCCGCCGCTCTCTTGCTCAACGCTTGTACCAAAACAGACACCAGCACCACCGACGGCAAAGGCAGCCACACACTGCTCGGAAACCCAAGCAAAGCCACAGCAAACGCATCAAACAAAGACAATTTTTTGATGGAAGAATCGCAATATATCCTCTCATACAACGAAAACGAAGGCAAACCAAACTGGGTTTCGTGGCACCTAAACAAACTATGGATAGGCAACGCCGCAAGGCAAGACGATTTTAGGCAAAACGGCAAGCTGCCCGCAGGCTTTTATCAAGTAACCTCAACAGACTATACCAATTCGGGCTTCGACAGAGGACATTATTGCCCGTCGGCAGATAGAACGGCAACCGTAACCGACAATTCTATCACTTTTTTTATGACCAATATGTGTCCACAAGCACCAAACCTAAACCGAACAACGTGGGAAAACCTCGAAAGCTACTGCCGAAAATTGGTTGCCGACGGCAATGAACTCTACATCACGATGGGCAGCTACGGCAGAGGCGGCACGGGCAGCAACGGCTCAAAAACAACCCTTGCCAACGGCAAAATAACCGTGCCTGACAAAATATGGAAAATAATTGTGGTACTCAAAGACGGCAACAAAGACCTCGAGCGCATCAACAGCGACACCCGTGTGATAGCCGTCAATATGCCAAACGACCAGACCATTGGGGCAGATTGGGGCAACTATCGGGTCAAAATCAACGACATCGAGACCGCCACAGGCTACAATATATTAGACAATCTCTCTACCACACTCCAAAACTCTTTAGAAGCCAAAATTGACGACGGTGCAACCCGATAAATTGGTTTGTGTTTTGGGTATCGTTTTTTCAGTTGATATATTTTCTTTGAAACTCATTCGTTAATGCTAAAAAAGCCTTTAGTTTTTGCTTCCGTTATATATGCCGTCGCTGTTTTTATGAGCGTTGGTGCCTATCATCCCGACGAGCATTTTCAGATTTTGGAGTTTGCTGCCTACAAGTTGGGGCATACGGGCGTGGGCAATTTGGCTTGGGAGTTTTCGGAGCGTATGCGTTCGGGTTTTCAGCCTTTTTTGGTGGTTGTGTTGCATCATTTATGGCTTTCTTTTGGTATTGATAATCCATTTTTTGAGGTTTTGATGCTTCGTTTGCTTTCG
>JAYWHZ010000329.1:0-2253 GCA_043777395.1 Bacteroidota bacterium | reverse complement strand
CAATGAAGCGATTGGGTCGCTGCCACCCCTACGGTGGAAGTGGTTATGACCCGTTACCTTGACCAAATACCTTAGTTTCGGCGTTTTTTGTTAATCCATTGGTTGAGTTTGTAGCCTGCATAGCCGCAACCTGCACCGATTGCGGCACCTGCCAAGACGTCGCTCGGATAGTGAACGCCCAGATGGAGGCGAGAATAGCCCATAGTACCCGCCCAAGCATAGCTCGGTAGAGCCACATACCACTTGGGATGAGCCATCGTGAGCGTTGTAGCCGCACAAAAGGCTAAACTTGTATGCCCCGAAGGCATGGCATAGCTGCCTGCATCGGCTTTTTGAGTGATGTCGTTGGGATAGGTGATGAAAGGACGAGGTCTGTTGATGCTTTTTTTGAAGATATAGGTCAGTCCACCCGTAGCGATTAAGCCTCCAAGCATGGAGACACCTTTTTGAACGGCAATTTTATCTTTTTTTACAAGACCATAGGCGAGTTGTGAGGCAGGCAATCCCAGGGCCACATAATTGACGGTGTTGGTCAGTGCGACCATGGCTTTATCGCTCGATGGGCTGTTGTTTTGGTGAATGATTTTGAGTGCATCAATATCCCAGTTTTGAGCAGAAACTTGACCTAAAAATAATAATTGAACGATGATTAAAATGTTGTAAATTTGCGGAGCGTTATATTTTTTCATATTTTTTAAACTTTGTGCCACAAAGGTAAGTTAATTTTGAGTGATAGATTATGTTTGACTAAACAATATTTAACCGATAAATTTGTATGAATGTTTGGAAGACCTACACAGGTGAAATTTTGCAAGGCAGTTTACCTGTAGAGGTAGAAAAAATTATTATCAATGAATTGGAGCAAGGCAACGAGCTCAAATTGTGTATCGGTACTGATTCGCAGGTGCATGGCAATCGGGTGGATTTTGCGACGGTTGTGGTTTTTGTTCGAAAGAAAAAAGGCGGCAGAATGCTCGTCAGCAAGTTTAGTGAGCATCGCATCATTCCGATTCGGGAGCGGATGTTGCTCGAAGTTACGCATTCTATCGGTGTGGCTTATGAATTGATGGATATTTTGACCCGCTACGAAATCGGTTTGGAGGTTCATGCCGACATCAACTCCGACCCCAAATTTAAATCCGAACCCAGCTTAGCCGAAGCCAAAGGTTATATTTTGGGTATGGGTTTTGAGTTTAAGGGCAAGCCCGATGCCTTTGCCTCGTCGAGTTGTGCCGATAAAGTAGTGGATTAAAAACCCCATTTTTTATGTTGTATTATTTTATTTTTGCCACTGAGCCCAAGGTATAATAAAAGGCAAAACCACAACCCAAACTAAGAAAAAAACAGCCATTCCCGACGGAAAGGGTTCATTGTTTCGGATTGCAGGCAAAGCAACAACCATCAACCAAGTGCCTTTATAAATCAATTGAACCAAAAGAATTGGAGAAAAAGCCACAGGTCGCCACATACCCAAAGCCGACAACACGGCAATAGACAGCCACAAACACCCAACAAGCCTCATGACTTCGCTTGGTTGATAAACATTTTGGAATACTGCGGCGGCGGCAGATTTGGGGCTAACAACAGACCTGATGCCTATCGAGCCTGCCACGATGACGTTGGCGATATAGATTATTTTTAATGCGTTCAAGATTAGTTTTATTTTTTAATAATAATTTTACATGATAGCCCTCAACGCAAAAAACAGCAAGCCACCCACGGTTATGCACACGGGCAAGGTCAGCACCCACGCCAAAGCAATGGATTTGAGGGTTTTGGATTGCAGATTTTGGACACCATCAGAAGCCACCATACCACCCGCCACACCCGACGACAACACGTGCGTAGTGCTCACGGGCAAAGCCAGCGTAGAGGCAATGTTGATGGTCAAGGCAGCCACTATCTCGGCAGAGGCTCCTTGTGCGTAGGTCAGATGCGACTTGCCTATTTTTTCGCCAATGGTGATGACTATCCGTTTCCAACCAATCATTGTACCAATGCCCAAGGCCAGCGAAGTAAGTACAATAACCCAAAAAGGACTGTATTCGTAGGCAGCAGTCAGACCGTCGAGGTGTTTTTTGGCATCTTTGTCTAAGTTAATGATTTTTTCTGCATCTAATTTTTTGACTGCCTTGATGTATTGTGTGGTGTTTTTTCGTACCATCACTTTTTCTTGAACAGATAGAGCATCGAAGTCGTTTTTTTGGTTTAGGGCATTGAGAGTTTAGCACCAAGGCTCTGTTGCCCCCTCCT
>JAYWHZ010000328.1:0-2254 GCA_043777395.1 Bacteroidota bacterium | reverse complement strand
ATCTGCCAAGCGGCAATGCTCGTTGCTACATTGAGGGCAATAAGGCTATAAAACATATACGGATTGGTCATCAAGCGATGGTTTGGTTTTATTTGTTTCTGTCGATGGCAAAATGGACAAGTTCTATCAAAGCGGTTTTGGTGCTGTTGTTTTCAAAACCGTTGAGTGTGTCGAGGGCTTGGTCTATGTAGCGTTTCATGGCTTTTTGGGCGTAGTCGATGCCGCCTTTTTGGTAAATAAACCGAACGACTTCGGCTACTTTTTCTTTGTCTTGGGAGTGATTTTTGATGAGGTTGATGATTTTTCTTTTTTCGAGAAACGAAGATTTTTCCAACCCGTAGATGAGCGGTAGCGTCATTTTTTTTTCTTGAATATCAATGCCCTTGGGTTTGCCAGTGTCTGCTTCGAGGGCAAGGTCGAGCAGGTCGTCTTTGATTTGAAATGCGATGCCTACATATTCGCCAAACTGCCTCATGAGTTCTATTTTTTGGGGTGTTGCACCAGCAGATGCCGCCCCGATGGCACAGCAAGCGGCGATGAGCGAAGCCGTTTTGTTGGCAATGATTTGATAATAGACCGCCTCGGTGATGTCCAGTTTTCGGGCTTTTTCTATCTGTAAAAGTTCGCCTTCGCTCATGCGTTTGACGGCATCGGAGGTGATTTTGAGCAGGTCAAAGTCGTTGTGTTCGATGCTGAGCAGCAGCCCTTTGGAGAGCAGATAGTCGCCTACCAAGACCGAAATTTTATTTTTCCAGAGTGCATTGATAGAGAAAAAACCTCGCCGTTCGTAGGCGTTATCGACCACGTCGTCGTGTACCAATGTGGCGTTGTGGAGGAGTTCGGTGAGCGTTGCTCCTCGGTAGGTTCGTTCGCCGATAGCGCCGTTGAGTTGGGCAGATAGCAGCACAAAAAGCGGTCTCATCTGCTTGCCTTTTCGTTTAAATATATATGCCATAATGACATCGAGCAGAGCCACAGGTGACTTCATAGCATCTTGAAAATGGCTTTCAAAAATTGTTAGTTCTTGTGCTATTGGTGCTTTTATGGTGTCTATGGTCGTTCGGCTCATGGGCTTTATAAATAATGGTTTTGGTGTTTTATATGTTTTTGATAGACCACAAAGTTACAACTAAAATAAACAGATAATTAGATATTAATGTTGTTTAATCCATTTTTTTTATTGTTGTGAATGCCTACTCTCAAAGGGTTTGTTGGCTCATGATTTGGGTCAAAACCACAAAATCTTTGACGGCAAGCTGTTCGGCTCTCAAATGCAAGTAGGGTAGGAGCAGCGGCGTATTTTCTGGTGTAAGCATCGATTTTAGGGCGTTGTTGAGCATTTTTCGACGCTGGTTGAATGCCATTTTAACAATTTTTTTTAATAAAATCGCATCGCAGTCGGGCATATTGGCTTTGCGTCTAAACCGAATGACGGCAGACTTGACGTTTGGTGCTGGCTTAAAAACATTTTCATGAACCGTAAAAAGATAATCTACTTCATAAAACAATTGAACCAAAACGCTCAAAATGCCATACACTTTGTTGTCGTGTTTGGAGGCAATGCGTTCGGCAACTTCCTTTTGAAACATGCCCACCATTTGAGGCACGATAGGCACGTTGTCAATGATTTTGAACACAATTTGAGTCGATATGTTGTATGGAAAATTACCAATAACGGTGATTTGATGGCTTAAATCAAATTGAGTTTCAAAATCCATTTCCAAAAAATCGGCATCTAAAACATCTAAATCGGGATAGGTTTTATTTAAATAACGCACCGATTCTTTGTCTATTTCGCACACGACGAGGTGCTGTTGGTTGGTATTGGCTGCTGCTATCAGGTATTTGGTGAGCATGCCCATGCCGCCGCCCACTTCGAGCAGGGTTTGGTTTGGGGTTGATGTAAGATTTAATGAATTAACAATTTTTTGGGCTATGTTTTCATCATTCAAAAAGTGTTGCCCCAAGTGTTTTTTTGCTCTAACTGACATCGTTCCAAGTAATGTGATTGCCTTTTTCTATGGCGTTAATGATTTTTTTGCCTATCAGGTCGTTCAATCGGTGTGGCTCGATGGCGTTTTGGGGTATTGGTCTGAGGGCTTCGAGGTCTTCGGGTGTCAATACATCACCAATATTGAGTTTTCGGGTGGCTCTCAGGCATCTTCTTTGGACGATGAGTGCGTTTTTTTCGTTTTCTTCTACCCTTTTTGTGCCATCGCCGAGGCTTTGGTAGGCGGTGTTGGCGAGCGTTACC
>JAYWHZ010000327.1:0-2255 GCA_043777395.1 Bacteroidota bacterium | reverse complement strand
AGCAAAAACCTTAGAGATCACTTACAATGAGATCCCCTTTGATATTGTGGATGAAGTGGTATTGGTTGATGATGCCAGTAAGGACGAAACCGTGCAAAAAGCAAAAGAGCTCGGTATTAAACATATTGTAAGTCATGAAAAAAACAAAGGCTATGGCGGCAACCAAAAAACATGCTACGACACCGCCCTGAGCCTCAACGCCGACATTGTGGTGATGTTGCACCCCGACTACCAATATACGCCACTACTCATCACCGCTATGGTATCTATCATAGAAAGTGGCTTGTATGAAGTCGTATTTGGCTCTCGAATACTGGGAAAAGGTGCCATAAAAGGCAATATGCCTCGCCACAAATACATTGCAAACCGAATATTGACCTTGATACAAAACATTTTATTAAACCAAAAACTAAGCGAATACCACACTGGATACCGAGCATTCTCCAAAAAAGCCTTAACAAAATGCCATTATCACCAAAACTCAAACGATTTTGTGTTTGACAACGAGCTTGTTGCCCAATTGTTTTACAACGGTTTTGACATTGCCGAAATCACCTGTCCCACACGCTATTTTGCCGAAGCATCGTCTATAAACCTCCAAAGAAGCATCGTTTATGGCTTGGGTGTTCTCAAAGTTTCGGTGCTTTATCGGCTACACTGCTGGCAAATCATCAAATACAAGATATTAAACCCATCAATCCATTAAATTATTTATTAAGCCAATAGGTAAATTTGACCACAACGCCTCTGTTTTTATTCACAAAACTGTTGGCAAAATAATTGTCCGAATACACAATAAACAAATCCGAAACAGGTCTAAATCGCCATTGAAACCGAATATTGGTGTTAAAATTATTGATTTGCGTGTTGTATTGAAACGTCGTAGTCAAAAACACATTTTTATTAAAAGACACATCGCATCGGGGACCCACCAGATAGAGTTGCTTGGAATTGTAGGGTTCGGGCAGCCTGATGTCGGTCATAGACCCAAACAAACCGATGGTGGCGTAGGGCTGAAAGCGGTAGTTTACCGTTGCGTTGATGCTGTTGCCAAAGCCATTAAAATATTGCCCTCCCGAAAAATTGACATTAAAATTCAAGGGTTTCAAAGTCGAAGATTGGTAGTTTGCCCTGAGGCTCTGGTAGCGGTAGGTCGTGCTATCGGGTAGAGGCGTGGCACCGGAGTTGGTCGGGTCAAATGAAAAATAAAGGTAAGTATAATCGTAGCGATATTGGAGGCTTGTGCTTGATGTGTTTTGAAAATTGACCAACACGCCTGCATCGATACTTTGGTCTAAGGTCTGCGACAAATCTTTTTTCAAATAAATATCCGTTCCCACAAAAGGTCTAATGTTGTTGATGGTTTTGCTCGTTTTGGGATAGATGATGTAGGTGATGCTGGGTTCCAACCGCAACACATCTTTGCGCAGAATGTAGCCTACCTCGGCGTTGTAGTTGTTGCCGATGAGCTCGTGGTTGTAAAAAATATTCCACCGCTCGGTGGTGTATCCCAAAAATACGGCATGGGCAAACGCATTTCTTTGGGCTTGGGGCGTGGTGGTGTTGGGCGAAAACGAATGGTGATAAAATGCCTTACCCAGCCAATGCCCGTTTTTCGATGCCAAATTATAATCGATGCCTGCTACTCTATTAAAAAGCATTTTTTGAATTTCAAACTTGCCCACACTGTCGCTTGTTATTTGTTTATTAACAAAAATGAACCCAACGTTAGACCGTGCAAAAACCTGTTGCTGAAAAGCCACAACGCTATAATTGACGCTCGGCAGCCTGATAGCCGTGTCGTGTGCCGTTTCCATATTCATAGCCCCGATGCGGAGCTTGTCGTTTAGTTTGCCGCTCAATCTGGCTCCATACCAGATGCGATTTTGCTTAAACTGACCTGTGTAGGGGTCTCGACCTACGCCAATTCGCCTTGAAAAAAAAGGTTTTATTTTAGAAAAACCAAAGTTTGAAAACAAGTCGCTGTTCTCAACAAAAAACTGCCTGCGTTCGGGAAAGAACAATTCAAAACGAGATAGGTTGGTTACTTGCCTATCTACTTCGACCTGCGAAAAGTCGGGGTTTACCGTCAAATCCAAGTTTAGGGCAGAACCAACGCCCACTTTGGCATCGAAACCTATGTTTTTTTGAATATTTTTGGTGCCTGATATTCGGTCGGTGTTTGTGCCGCCGATGGCATAGGGAATGAAAGCCAGCGGCGTGTGGTTGCTTGGTAGCGGATTTTGGAAGTGTAA
>JAYWHZ010000326.1:0-7538 GCA_043777395.1 Bacteroidota bacterium | reverse complement strand
TTTGGTGCAGCATTGTGGTTGTTTTTGTTTGGCTGTTCTGCTGCTTCTTTTTTGGCTTGATTGACCACTGTCTGCATTGAAAAATCGGTTGTTGGTTCTTTTTTGGTCAAGAAAGTGGGTGCTTGTGTGGGTGTTTTGCGGGTAGTGTCTTGACCTGTGTTGAGGTTTCCTTCGCCTTTGATGAGCCAGTTGAGGTCTATTTCAGGAAAAGTATCCAGTATTTTTTGTATCAAATCGAGGCTTGGCTTGTTTCGTTCCGATAATATGTGCGAAATACTTGAGCGTTGCACGTTTATCTTGTCGGCAAATGCTGAAGGGGATAGGTTGTATTGCATCAAAATTTCTTTGATGCGTTCGGTCATGGTGTAGGTTGTGTTTGGTTGCATGGTTTGCGTGTTGATGTATAATTGTGAATTTATGCAGTAGAGAATTACTAACGCAAATTTACAATGTTAATTTCAATAAAATAAATTTATTTATAAAAATAGTTTATTCATAAATGTAAATAAATTTAATGATACAAATGTAAACAATATATTACAAATGTAAATTAACATCTTAGCATTAAAATCTTTACTAATATACAAATGTAATCTGTTAATTTGTCAACGAATTTCAATAAGTTACAAATGTAAATAATGTAATAAATTTAAACAAACAATTTAAATTAATACGTAACATACTTGTTACAAATTAGTTTACAAATGTAAACCAATCAACAACCAATCAAATGGCTTATGAAGTCTCTTTGTTTTGAAGCAACATTTGTAGATGGTGTTGCTCGATGCCAAATTGTGCTTTGATGGTCTCTATGGTATTATTTATGGTTGAATTTTTAATAATTGACATTTGTAAACCCGTTATCATGATATTTTTACTCGTATGCTCGTTTGAAATAAATTCAAAAACCTTGGTGTCGTATCCTTCTTGCTGCATGAGCAAAGCACGCAGCCCGTCGGTGAGCAGTTCGGCTTGCCGTTCTTCGAGGATACCATTTTTGAGTATGGCTTTGAGTTCGGTCTGGCAGTGGAGTTGTTTTCTGATTTGTTTGTGGCAGCAAGGTGCCACGATGATGGCTTGTGCGTGGTTGGCAATGCCTTTGAAAATGGCATCGTCGGTGGCTGTGTCGCAGGCATGAAGGGCGATGAGCATGTCGATATTTTGGGATTTGCTTTTGTAGTCTTGTATGGTTTTTTGGGTAAATACCAAGCCCTCGAAGGCTAATTGTTGAGCCATTTGGTTGCAATAATCGACAAGATTTTGACGCATTTCGATGCCTTCGATGTGTGGTTTTAGGTGGCAATCGGTGGTCAAAAAATCGTATAAAGCAAATGTGAGATAGCCTTTTCCCGACCCCATATCGACAATATTTAGGGGTTCGTTTTTGGTTTTGATGGCAGGTATGAGGCTGTTTATGATTTCAATAAATTTATTTATTTGCCTAAATTTATCATACATCGAGGGCAATATCGTGCCTTGTTTGGTGGCAATGCCAAGCAGATGGAGGTAGGGTCGGGTAGGGGCAACCAAATATTGTTTCTCAATATTGTGGTTTGGGGTTGTTTGTGTGGTCTTTTGTTGCGAGGGTTCCAATAGGCTCAAACGCATTTTGGTGTCGGAGTGGATTTGCAAAGAAATGTCTTTGTCTTTTAGAAACAGACGCATGGATTTAAAAATCGTAAATAGTTCATTGTCAATGTGTTGTAAGCCTTTATCTACAACAAAATTTTTGGTAATATCCCTCATATTGTACCGATAAATGAACGACAAATGCGGTGTATCTTTGATGAGTACCAAGCGAATGTAGATGTTTTTGAGGTCTGACTCCAAACCCACATGGCTGCTCAAAGTCAGTTTGATAAATTGACCGTCGTGGAGGCTCGTGTGGAGCGATTCTAAAAATTGTTTTTTGGAATTATTCATTTATTTTTAATCTTAAATTGCAACTAATATAACGTAAAATGAACAAAAAAGATCATTTATTGCTTATAAAGTTGGTTTGTGAGGTATAAATTTCAGTAATTTCGAGCCATTAATATTCATTTTCTAACTCATAGCTCAGAATAAAATCCTTCAAATGTGCTTCAATTTTGATTGTTGAAATGGTGTATTTCATCTCGTTGATGTTCCTTTTTGTTTCTTTTATCCTGCTGTTGATGCGTTTATCGGCATTGACCTGATTGATGCCATCTTTGGTAAAGTAGGGATTTTGTTGGAGTTCATCGCATTTATTTTTAAGGTCTTTAATCTGCCTTTGCAGCAAGATATTCATGTTTTTGAGTTCCTGATTGTCAAAGTTTTGAACGCTGGCTTGGTTCATATATTGGTTTTGGATTTCGAGCAGTAGGAGCAGATTATCGCTTTGGTAGGCATGGTTGATTTGCTGCATGCGTTCAGTTTTTTGGATTCGTTTTTGTTCGTCTGGCTCCTTATCTGGGTGAAATGCCTTGACCAAATTTTTATAAATAATTTTGGTTGATAGGCTGATTTGCCGTTCTCTGGCTTTCATTTTGGCTTCTTTTTCTTGTTGTTTATCTGTTTTGAGGTTCTCTATTTGATTTTGGGTTTCGTCTTGTTCTTGCTGTTTGGCGATGGCTTTTGCCAGTTCCATTTGGAAATCATACTCCGTTTCTATCTGTTCAACGTCAAGATCCAAATTCATCTGTCTGACAATATTTCTCATCTCATCTTTGAAATCGCTCTGGGCTTGCTTCCTTTTGTTATCCAAATCGGCTTGTCTTTCATATTTTTCTATCAACGGGATAAGGTCGATTTTCCCGTGTTCCACAATCAATGGCAAAGCGTATTCTACCAGAATATCGATGGCTCTCTGCCTTTGTTTTCGGGTCAGTTTGGGCAATTTTTCAAGTTGTGTGTCCAATTCTAAGACTAAAAGCCGAGCTTGGTCAAACATTTTTTGCTTCAGAGGCATCAATTCGCCTTCCACTCTGACAAGCACGTGCTGTGTTTGTTTTTCCAGATAGATTAGGTCTTCGTTCAATTTTTTTAGCCGTTCGATGTACATATTAAAATTTTTTTGCTCTTTGGAAAGCAAATCGCTGCCCGACTGTTGAATTTTAATGATAATTTCAGACATTTGGAGGTTTTATAAATTTATTAATGAATGTTAAATATTCGAAGTTCGATTCAATTTGATGTAATGATTGCCCAAAATCCCGACCAATCTGCCTATGAGAAAGCCCAAAAAACCGCCACAAAACACGTCGGTCGGGTAGTGTACGCCCACATAGACTTGGGCATAAGCCACCAAAAAAGCCCAAAGATAACATAAAAATCCGACCCAACGCCCAAACGACGACAGCAGCAAACTCAACAATGCCGCCAAGCCAAAATGGTTGGTCGCATGCGAAGAAACAAAGCTAAAGCCACTGCCACAATGGACCAACAAACGGACATAGTCTCTAAAATCGGGGTCGTTGCAGGGTCGCAAACGTTCGACAATGGGCTTGATAACCGACGCACTTGCTTGGTCGCAAAGCAAAAAAACAAGCAACAACAAACCCAGCGATGCCCAGCCTTTGAGCCCAAAATTGAGTACCAAAAAACTTGCTAAAAACAAATACAACGGCGACCAAAAATAGGCATTGCGTAGGAGAGGCAGCACGGCATCAAAAAAATCGTTGCTCCACACTTGATTGATGTAAATAAAAAGACGCTTATCTAACTGTAATAGTTTTTCCATTGGCAGTACTAATTTTATTAGTAAATTTATTTTCTTGCTAAAATTATTAGTCGCTCTGATTTTGTGCTTACAAACTGCTCCAAATCATAGTTTCCTGCTACATATTCGACTTTAAAGCCCGTTTCTGTGAGCATCGAGCTCAGGGTTTGTTGGGTATATGTTCTTACTTTTTCTTCAAAATGATGGTGTGTGGCGTTGAGTTCAAAGTCGATTGTTTTTAGAATCACATCGCCGACGAGTTTTTTTTCTATTTGAAAAGTAATATTTTGCACTGTTTTGGTTTCACAGATGGGCAATTTTTGTACAACAGGCGAGCTGTTGAGGTAATCGATTAGAAACAGACCGTCGTTTTTGAGCATTGCGAAAGCGGCTTTGAGTACTTTTTTGTCTTCTTCGATGGCATCAAAATAGCCAAAACTGGTAAACAAATTGAGTGCTATATCAAAATAATTGGCTTTCCAGACGTGCCGCATATCGGCGAGGTCGAAGTGCAGACGGTCGTTTTCAAAGGTTTTGGCTTGGGCAATGCTTTGGGTCGATAGGTCGAGACCCACGACCTCAAAGCCCTTGCTGTTGAGGTAGATGCTGTGCCGCCCACGTCCGCAGGCAAGGTCTAAGATGATGGATTGGGGTGAGAATTTGAACCGATTGATTATGGTATCGATAAATTTTTGGGCTTCGGTGTGGTTTCTATTTTGGTATAAGATGGGATAAAATGGGCTATCAAACCACGATTTGAACGGTGTATTGGGCATATAAGTTGAGGTATTGCATAAAAAAAGACTCTTTTAGGTTCGTTTTTATTGGTTTGAACAGACCAAAAAGAGTTACAAAAATACTGTTTTTTGGTCAATTGAGGGTATTAAATGATAAATAGACGATAAAACCAGAATTGACTACTGTTTACCTATTTGGTTTATTTGAGATGTTGAGTAAGCCACAATTTTTTACTTTTCTTTTAAAGTTGTTTGAAAATCATCGCATAGCTGTTTATCGGATGGCTCTAATGGTGCTATAATACCTATTTTATTATCAAAGTATATTTCAACATCGTCTATTATCTCGGTTGGTTTGTAGATGTTGTTATACTCGTTATTGTACTTACGCAAATAGTCCAAAAATAAAGCATTGCTGAACTTCACATCCAATTCAATTACAAATTCAATGAGGTTTAAAATTTTGAAGTAATTGTTAATTGTACCCTTTAGTTTTTTAGCCTCTATTTTGTTTTTTCTGATGTAATCAGAAAAGGTGTTTTGCATTTCCAAAATCAAGTTTATGTCTTTTGTGCCTTGATGGTATTTTACAAAATTTGGGTACTGGGCAACCAGTAGCGAATGTTCTTTTAACTCCTTGTAATAAATTTCCAATTTGCTTTCATCGCCCAAAGGGTCAAAGTCTGACACCACTACATTACTAAAGTGTTCAAAGGCTGCTTTGATGTGTTGCACATTTACATTCTTGTATGAGAAATCTATAATTTTCTTTCCACCATTAAAAGGGCAAAGAATGGCATCATATATTTTGGGAAATCGCTTTGCTTTATCCCGGCACCTAAGACCAGGTCGGCCGTTTTCCAAACTTCACTTTCGTATTTTAGTATGTTCATTTATCTTTTTTTTTTGTTATTATCTATTTCCCAATGCAAAACTTGCTAAATATTGTTTCAAGCAAATCGTCGGTCGTTATCTCGCCTGTTATCTCACCCAAATGGTGCAAACTCCGCCTGATGTCCATCGCTATCAGGTCGCTCGTTTTGGTGTTAAAAGCCAGACCCTCCAAAGCACTTTCTAAACTCTGGGCTGTTTTGAGCAAACAATCATAGTGGCGTAAATTGCTCACCGTATGCTCCTGCAAAAACGCATTCCCCTGCGACACCTCAACCATTCTCGAAATCAAAGCATCAATGTTTAACCTGTCTTTGGAAGAAACAAAAACAAAATTATAATTGCTAAAAAAATTCGTATAACTGTTTTGAGTAATACTGAAATCAATCGTATTATCTATTTTATTGCCAACCAGCAGCAACACCGCTTCTTTTGGACGGTCGAGTGCCTCAATCTCTTGCTCCAATTCGCCCTCAGATGTTTGGCTGGCATCAAAGATATAAAGTATCAATTGGGCGTTTTTAAGTTTTTTAAAAGTTCGCTCAACACCTATCTGCTCTATTTCGTCGCTGGTGTTTGTTCTGATGCCCGCCGTGTCGCTCAGCCTAAATTTAATGCCTTTCAAAAACATAACGTCTTCTACAACGTCTCTCGTCGTGCCTGCCATACTCGAAACGATACTTCGTTCTTCATTCATCAACACATTCATCAGCGTCGATTTGCCCGCATTGGGTTTGCCCGCAATCACGGTCGCAATGCCATTTTTGAGTACATTGCCAACCGAAAAAGACGCTCTCAAACCATTGACAACCCTCAAAATCTGCTCTATGAGTGCCTTCAAATCCTTGCGTGAAGCAAATTCTACATCTTCTTCACCAAAATCGAGCTCCAACTCCAACAACGACGCAAAATAAATGAGTTCAGACCGCAGCCGCTTGATTTCTACCGAAAAACCGCCCCGCATCTGCCCCAATGCCAACTGCAAAGCCTGCTCACTGTCGCAGGCAATCAAATCGGCAACCGCCTCGGCTTGGCTCAAACTGAAACGACCATTGGCAAAAGCCCTCAACGTAAATTCCCCTTGCTTGGCGAGTCTCGCCCCGTTGGACAAAAATAGTTCTATGATTTTTTGAACGATAAACGGCGAGCCGTGCGTCGAAATTTCGATGCTGTCTTCTTTGGTGTAGCTCGTCGGCGAGCGAAAAACCGACACCAGCACCTCGTCGAGGGTCGTAAATGAATGGTTTTTGGGCTTATCGTGCTTGCTTTCCGTTACAATAACCCCCAGATGAAGGGTGTGAGTGGCTTGTTTTTCCAAGTTTTTACCCTTAAAATAGGCATTAACCAGCGAGATGGCGTTGGTGCCAGAAATCCGAATAACGGCTATCGCACCGGTGCCTTGCGGTGTAGCCAATGCAATGATAATGTCCGATTGGTCGGTGGCAAGCGGAAGGGTCGGCGGCGTAGAGGCGTGTTGCATTTTTTGGTCTAAAATGCAAAGTTAATAGAATATACAACATTTATTTGTTATTATATACTTTTATTTGTTTCTCAAAGTTTTGTTGGCAAGCCAATCTATCCAGCCAAAATTACGGTCGGAGCAAAAACGCCAAAGGATAAGCCAAACGGTTTCGCCATGCTTTTTCGCTGTGTTCGTCGCCAACAAACGTTTTGGTCAGGAAGTTACTTTCACCGTAGCCTTTTTCTTTCAAAACCAAATCTGCTTGGCTCTGAAACGGCGGATAGTAGGCGTCTAAGGTTGCTGTGCCGCAGTCGAAATAGAATTTATGCGTGTTGGGCGAAGGCAATTTTTTTTTCAAATAGCGCATAAACGATTTGGGTGCAGGATTATTGGCTATCGGGTATCCGCCGACCCAGTGCGTGGAGAGGCAAGCCGCACCCCCAAAGATTTTTGGATATTCGCACACGGCATACCAAGAAATCAAACCGCCCATGCTCGAACCTCCCACAAAAGTGTTGGCGGCATCGGTCTTGGTCGAAAACGTGGCATCTATGAAGGGTTTGAGCTCCTGAACCAAAAAACGAAGATAATTGTCGGACAATACATTGCCTTCGGCAAAAAACGTGTTGCCATTTTTTGGGGCAGACAAAACGCTGTCTTTTTCTGTTTTAGTTAAGGATTCAAAGGGTTTTTGGGGAAAATATTCGTTGCGTCGCAAAGCACCGTTGTTGTGAATGCCCACGATAATGCACGGTCTGATGGTTTT
>JAYWHZ010000325.1:0-2263 GCA_043777395.1 Bacteroidota bacterium | reverse complement strand
TACACCAATAAACTTATGTCCCAACAATGCCTATACGCTGCCCGATTTTAATGAATTAACACCCCAACAGCCCACTTACTACCACATGACAAGCACCCTAAATGGCAATTATTGCTTTTCAAATACGCCCATAACCTGTAAACCTCAACGATATTGGACTGACCTCAAATGGCTCGCCGACGAATACTACATGTATAACGACGATACACCTCAGGGCAGCTGCTCCCAATTAAGCTACCCTGACCCAATATGCCGAAAATATGGTACCTATGAAGCCAGTTGGCAGCCAGCAGCAAGCTACGATTTCTTAACAATAATTTGCCCTGCAAACGGAAGCCCAATAAGTACACCATTAGGACCTTACAAAATATTACACCCATACGCTCCAAAACGAATTTATGAACTCGACGGCATCATGGTGAGAAACTGTGCCAATACATTAATACAAAACATCAACGACCCCAACAAAAGAAAAATCACTTACATCATGGAAAATGGCGAAAACGTCCACAAAGACATTACGCAACCTGTGGCAAGTGGTCAATCCACCTACGATGGGCTGTATAAACTCTACAAAGAAGACAAACGGCTGAGAGCAGATTATCCAATTTTGATGAACGACGCTTGGGGTGGGAGTGTGAGCAATATACCGCTCCCAGAAAAATGGAAGTTAGAATATTTTCACGACAGCAAATATTTTGCCGATGCCACCAAAGCCTATTCCAAACCACTCACCTCGCTCTCATCGACACCCGCAGAACCAACATACTTTACACAATACAGAGTTTGCGGACACGAAACAAGTTGGTACTGGAAAGGAGCAAAAAATGCACTCACACCCATAAACGGCAAAACATACGCCACACCCGATTTTTATCCATTCGCCAAGCAATATTGGGCTGATAGAGTGGGTGCTTGGAATGGTTGGAAATTTATAGAGCAATCTCGCCCCAGCGAACTCTCCACCGAACGCCCCGTATCGACCCCTGACGAATACTATGCCCCTTTTGTGTGTGCAGGCTGGGCACCCACCGAAGACCGAAACATGCGACCAGCACAATATCTCGGCTTGCTCAAAGCACTGAGCATGAGCGGTGCCGAATATTTTCACAATTTCTTCCCGTGGGGCGACAACAGACGATACAACGACGACTGCCAATGCATTAAAGCTGACTCTGCTGGGTACTGTGGGGTGCTCGAATGCTCCAACCCAGACCCAATACAATACATCTGGCAAACAGCCATGCCCTCTTACGCACAAGCCATAACCAGCCGATGCGAAACACTATTCAAAAACTCTGACCTCATGAGTTGGATAGACCCTAACCCTAACCCCGCTATAACAAAATACAACTTGGTATCGAGTTTGGTATCGCCCACCCTACCTGCCAACGACCCCACGACCTTTGTGGTGGGCAGACGAGGAGACCTAAGCACCAACAACAGAGAATACCTACTCACGGCAACTCTCCAACCACTTAAAACCTCAGCAATGCCCTCCAACCAAGTGAACTGCCTGCCAAACACCGAGCAATTGGTACAGTTTGAAATACCCCCTGCATTCGGACCAAACAGCAACGGCAGCAGGTTTTATCTGAAAGTGAAAGCACGCAGACAAGGCAACACCTACTTTTTTCAATACAACGAAGAAAACCCTACCAAATCTATTTTTTACCAACTCGACGGCTGGCACGAATGGAAACACCCTTATTTTTGGAGAAAAAACTTTTTGATAGAAGCCGAACTCAACGACGGCGGCATTGCCACACTCCAAACCGACAGCATCGCCTACAACGGCTCAAACACGCTCAACTTCCAAAATGCGATGACCTATGTAAAAGCAAATTCGGCACCAATCTACAATTTCTCGCCACGAGAAACCACCACCTACGAGGTCTATGTCAGGGCGAGAGCAACAGAAAAAGACCCAAGGCTAGACCACAGCATCGAAATCGTAGCCCAAGGGCAAGGCATCAACGAGTTTTTATCTGTTTATTTGGGTTGTGGCGATAAAACCAAGTGGAACTGGTACAAAATGCAAGGTAAAATCATCAACGGCGTGATTGATAACGTCATTTCACTAAAATTTGGCGTAGCAGGCATCGACATTGACAAAATATTCGTAGCCAAACAAGGCTCAACCGACAAACCTGTACCCTGCAATTAATTTCATAAATTTAAAAAATTAACATCCAAAATTAAAAAATCTAAAAAATAAAATGAAAAATCTCAATATTACCAATCAAAAATTCTCTTTGACCAA
>JAYWHZ010000324.1:0-2267 GCA_043777395.1 Bacteroidota bacterium | reverse complement strand
TATTAGCCATAGACATAGACGGTTTGGCAGCCGAGCAGGCGGCTTTCAATGCAAAACAATCGAGATGGAAAAAAAATATTGAAGTCAAACACATTTCTTTGCAAGAGTTTACAAAAATATATAGCACCAATTTGTTTGACCTGATAGTGAGCAATCCGCCTTATTTTGAAATAAATCCTCAATCCAAAACACGACAACGACAGACGGCACGCCAGATGCTCGAACTCAATTTTGAGGACTTGCTGGCTTGCGTGGCTCAACTCATTGCCCCAAAAGGGTCGTTTAACGTCATTGTGCCATACGAACATTTTTTTGACTCCAAACTCAAATTTATCGACAACCATGGCTTTCAAATCACACGGCTTTGTCGGGTGTTTTCTACGCCCGAAAAACAAAATCCCATCAGGCTGCTGCTTACCTTAGGGCTAAATTCTGATACACCAAACCCCAAAACAAGCGAAGAAACGCTTGTCATTCACCAAAAAGACCGCATCTATACCGAGCAATACAAGGCATTGACACGTGATTTTTATACCATTTTTTAAGTCCATGAGGTTTGATATTCAAAAATAAAGTTCATTCTTTGATAAATTTGCCTGCAAAAGTCTCGTTTTTTTTTATTCATGATTTTGAGGAAATAAATGCCAGTATCCAACCCCGAAATGTCGAGACTCGTGAAATTGCCCTCCAACCCCTCTGTCCTTAAAAAAAGGAGAGAATTGGGGGAATTTATTTCAAAACTAATAATATTCTGGGCAGGATTTGGATAAATATCAATACTTTTGGCACCTATGGTTTTGTTTGCAGACGTGAACCATAAATCGGGATAAGGTTGCCATAGAACACAAAAAAACTCCAAGAAGTGTTTTTTGACACCACTCGAAGTTTATTTATTTTGGGGCAATATTTTTTAGTCTAATTGTTTAGCATCACCGGCATGACGAGCATGAGCGTTGAGGTGTCGGTTTCGGTTTCGCTTGGATACATAAGACCTGGACGAGTAGGCGTAGAAAAATTGAATTTTATGAGGCTGCTCGACAGATTTTCCAACATTTCTATTAAAAACTTGGCATTGAAACCAATTTCAAACGGACCGTCTTCGAACTCGCAAGTGAGTGTTTCGTGTGCTTTTTGGGCATAGTCAATGTCTTCTCCGACCATCGTCAGAACATCGTTTTCTATTTTTAGGCGGACTTGTGAGGTTAATTTATTTGAGAAAATGGATATTCTTTTGAGTGATCTTAAAAAATCTGTTCGGTTGATGTTCATTGTGTGGCTCACTTCGGTTGGGATTACTGCCACATAGTTTGGATATTTTTGGTCAATCAGTCGGCACACGAGGCTTGTGTCGTCGAAAGAAATAAACACATTCGATTTGTTGTATTGGAGTGTTACCATGCCACTAAATCCAGATAAGGCTTTTCCGAGTAGGTCTAAGGCTTTGCGTGGAAATATGAATGTTCCGGTGGCAGATGGGTCTATGGTGGTGGTGTGGGTGTGCAAGACGAGTTTGTGGGCATCGGTGGCTACGAAGTTGATTTTGTCGGCTTCTATCTCGAAATAAACGCCTGTCATGGCGGGTCGGAGTTCTTCTGTGCTCACGGCAAAAAGTGTGGTGTTGATTGCATCGCTCAATATTTTTGCCGATAAGAGGATTGATTCGCCGCCTTCTACGGTTGGTATTTTGGGGTAGTCGTTGGCTTCTTCGCCTTTGAACGAGTATTCAGCGTTGAGTGCAGTGAGTATAATGGCAGAGGTGGTTTCGTCAAAATCGATGGTGATGCCTTGCTCGGGCAATGATTTTAGGGTATCGGTTAATATTTTTGCGGGTATTGTAATGGAGCCATCGGCGGTTGCTTCGACCTGCAAGGCGGTTGTCATGGACGTGCTGAGGTCTGTGGTACTGACGGTCAGCGTGTTGTTTTCTATTTGGAACAGAAAGTTTTCTAAGATGGGCAACACGGCGTTGCTCTGGATGGCACCTTGAACGCTTTGGAGGTGTTTTAATAGGACATTGTTGGAGACGGTAAACTGCATGGCTTGGGTTTGAGAAAATTTTTGGATACAAAGGTAATTAATAAATATTTTAGGCGGTATATTAATATAAATTTTGGCAAAAAGGCTCTTTTTTACCCTTGGAGAACATTACTTTTGGGGTGTATTTGAGGCATCGTTTTGGCAAAGGGTATCCATTAAATCAAAAATGGTGTTGGTTGGGCAAGTGAATGTGTATCTTTGTGTTTCAAAACTCTTGATTGGCACAAACA
>JAYWHZ010000323.1:0-2270 GCA_043777395.1 Bacteroidota bacterium | reverse complement strand
TTGGGCATCAATTTGCTCTCCATCGTGTTGGGTTCTACGTGGTCTAAATCAACGCCGCCCGAGGTAACAAATTCATCTTTAAAAGTGGTTTTTCCTTGACATTCCAACACCATCGAACACACGATTTGGGAGAGCTTGTTTTGTTGTTTAGAGGGCAAATCAGCCCAACGCATGTCTAAATCAATATTAACTTCTTTTAACAAATATTCCCACAAACGCAAAGGCAAATTTAAGGGATTTCGATTGCTAATTTTTTGCGAAGCGAGTTCAAATCGCCATGTTTGCAATTGTTTGAGGAGTGTATTGTCGTTAAATTCGCTTGCCCAATTGACTATCACCGTGTATCGATATTCTTGGGTGTGGAGCCAGCGAGCGGCAAAAGCAGATAGTTTCAAGACCGCCGGTCCGCTCAATCCCCAATGCGTGATGAGCGTCGAGCCGGTATATTCAAACTTTGTTTTGGCAATGCGTATGGTTGTGTTTTCGGTTGCTACGCCCATGAGTTCGGTTAGTTTCTTGTCTCTCAAATTGAAGGTAAACAACGAGGGCAACGGCGGTTCTATGTTATGATTTAGAGATTTAAGCCAAGAAAATTGCTCTATTTTAGGAAATCCGCCACATGCCACACACAAAAAATCGGTTGTCAGCTCAGTCTCATTATTCAACGTGAGTATAAAATTAGAGTCCGATTGGCTTTTAGAAATTTGTTTAACGCCCACTTGAAGACGAATATCTACGCCATATTTTTGGGCTTCGTTCATTAGGCAATCGACTATCGTCTGCGATATATTGCTTGTGGGAAACATGCGACCGTCCGATTCCGTTTTGAGTTCTACGCCTCTTTGTGCAAACCAAGCAATGGTATCGCTGACAAAAAAATGCTGAAAACTCTTTTTTAAAAAGGAACTGCCACGGGGATAATTTTTAATCAATTCGGAAATTGAGCCGCAGGCGTGTGTTACATTGCAGCGACCACCGCCACTTATTTTAACTTTTGATAACAAATGAATGCTTTTTTCGAGCAATATAATTTTTAAATTGGGATTGGACTGAGCCGCAGCGATGGCACAAAAAAAGCCAGCTGCACCACCGCCGATGACGATTAATTTTTTTTGTGTTGGCATCGTGTTTTGTTTAAATTGCCCGTTGATATAATTATTTTTGAGTTGCTTTATCGCCTACAAAACCAGTGATTTTGATTTCTGTGCGTCGGTTCATTTGGTGTTCAGTTTCGGAGCAAGCCACGCCGTCGGCACATCGGTTGAGGGGTTGCATTTCGCCATATCCTTTTGAGGCGATGCGTTGCTGGTCTATGCCTTTTTTGATGATATAGTTTACGGCTGAGTCGGCTCTTTGTTGCGAAAGTTGCATATTATAATCGTTTTTGGCTCTGCAATCGGTGTGTGAACCAAGCTCGATGATGATGCTCGGATTGTCTTTCAAGATGACCACAAGGCGGTTGAGTGCTTTGGCTGCATCGGGTCTGATGGTTGCTTGATTGACGTTGTAGTAGAGATTTTCCAATTTAAAAGTTTGGTTAATCACAATGCGTTTCATGCCCATTTCGCAGTCCAAAATTTCGTTTTTGGTGTTGGGTTTTTTAATGATGTTCATCAAATCCATGCCCGAAATGCACACGATTTTGTTGCTGTCTTTTTTATAACACGACACATCGACGGTAGATTTTCGTTTGAGGTAGCCACTTTTGGTGCTGACACAATCGTAGAAACACCCTTTTTGCACCACAAACGTAGCCAAACCGCCCACAGCCCAAACCGAATCGACGGTGTTTTTGGTTCTGTTGCAGAGAAACACATAGGCGTTGTCTAATGATTTGTAGGTCTCGTTGTCAAAAATTTTAATTTTTAATTCGTATGTCTTGATGCTATCTGGTTTCAATATTTTGTTTGAGTCCGCAACAAAACACGTTGCATGGGCAAACGTCGGTTGAAGCCACACAAAGGCAGCAGCAATTAGAAAACGGCTAAATGGGTACATGAATAAAAATGATATGTGTTTGAATCTTATTTTATAAAATAATCGATGTTCAAAGTTACGATTAAAACACTCATATTGGATTATTAGGGGCAATAAATAGGTTTTTGAAAACTAAAATGCCCCAACAATTGGATTTTAGGCGTGTTTACTGCGTTGTTTCCCAGTCTCTAAATTTTTGCAATTCGCTTTTTAGAGAACCAATAATAAACGTGAAAACCGTAATATCGTCCAGATAGCCAACAAAGGGAATAAAGTCGATGACCAAATCGAGT
>JAYWHZ010000322.1:0-2282 GCA_043777395.1 Bacteroidota bacterium | reverse complement strand
GTTCGGGCAATACGGTTGGTTTTGGCAACCAAAGCGGCAAACAAACGGGGCGTTTGCTCAACAAAGATGGCTCTTTCAATGTTCGGATTGTGGGCGTGCCTTTCTACAAGCGTTTTAGTTTTTATCATTACATTACCAACACGTCTTGGCTCGTTTTTTTGTTGCTCATCACGGCGGGTTTTTTGGTTATCAATGTGTTGTTTGGGCTTATTTTTGAGTTTATTGGCGGCTACCATTTCAATGGCATTGAACAAAAAGGGTCGATGAATACGTTTTTAGAACTGTTTTTTTTCAGTATCCAAACCTTTACGAGCGTCGGCTATGGGCGTGTGAACCCTGCCGATTTGCTGGGCAATATTTTTTCGTCTATCGATTCGTTTGTCGGTTTGTTGTATTTTGCTTTGGTAACGGGTTTGGTCTATGGGCGTTTTTCAAAGCCTCGCTCCAAATTGCTGTTTAGCCAAAACGCCGTGTTTTCGCCTTTCAAAACCCAAACGGCTCTGATGTTTAGAGTTGCCAACAAGCTAAGCAGCAGTTTGGTCAATGCCAAAGTGATTTGTACGTTGAGTATGACGCAGCAAAACGCTGACCAAAAACCAGTTAGGACTTTTAACACACTCAAAATTGATATTGATACGATTGCTTTTTTTCCGACAAGCTGGACGGTCGTGCATCTGATCGACGGGCAAAGTCCGTTATTTGGAATGACCCAGATGGAATTTAATGCTGCACAACCCGAACTTTTTGTGCTGCTAAAATTTTATGATGAGTCGTTTAGTCAAGAGACTTTTAGCACAAATTCGTACACCAGCGGCGAGTTTTTGTGGCAGTCGCAGTTCAAGCCTATGCTGTCTTTTGAAGGCAACGGCACGGTGATGAACCTTGGCGATTTGGACGTGGTCAATCAAATTGATTAGACTCAGAAAGAGGTTTAGTTTGCGGTTTTATTGTCTTGGCTGGTTTGGTCCAAGCGTTGTTGGTCTGCCTCAAACCTGTCGTGAAGTTTGATGGGTTGGCGTTTTTTCATTGTGTAGAGGTTTAGCATTTCGACTGAGACAGAGAAAGCCATTGCAAAATAGACATATCCTTTTGGCACCGCTTGGTGAAAACCTTCGAGCATCAAAATCATGCCGACCATCAATAAAAACGCCAAGGCGAGCATCTTGATGGTGGGTTTATCGTCTATAAATCGGCTTATTTTGGCTGAAAACAACATCATAACCACTACCGAAATGACAATTGAGACCATCATAACCACCAAGTTGGTTGTCAAACCAATGGCTGTAAGGATAGAATCGACTGAAAAAACCATGTTGAGGAGTGTAATTTGAACGATGGCATTGGTAAATTTTAGGCTTTTCTGGCTATCCGATTTTATTTGGTCTTCTGATGAGCCTTCTATCTTTTCGTGGATTTCGCCGACGCTTTTGTACATCAAAAACAAGCCGCCGGCTATCAAAATAAGGTCTCTGCCCGAAAACGGATGTTCAAACAGAGTAAAAAATGGCTTGGTGAGTTGTTGGATGTAGCCAATGCCAAACAGCAGGAGCAGACGCAAGATAAGGGCTAAAAACAAACCAATATTGCGGGCTTTGCCTTGCTCGTTTTTAGGCAACTTACTTGCCAAGATAGACACAAAAATGATGTTGTCGATGCCCAACACAATTTCGAGAAGCGTAAGGCTAACCAAACTCACCAAAGCGGCACTACTCAACAAAGACGCAAAATCAAACACAATCTGATATTTTAATATGAAATTAAATGGGTAAAAATGTGTGCAAAGTTAGACAAATTAAACGTTTTGAAAAAATAAAAAACAATAATATCCAATTAATAATAATTTTCGATTTTAAAAATGTATTTTTGCATTTCGTTTGGTATAATAGTATAACCAATAAAATTATGGCAAGTATTCAAAAAAAGAAAAAAAGTAACCTCCGAAATCTTTACCGACTGGTTATCTTAAATGAAAAAACATTTGAAGAAAAACTATCCCTCAACCTGACCCCTTTGAGCGTCTATGTAGCCACGAGCATCGTAGCGGTGTCGCTCATGCTTTTGGTGGTCTTGCTCATTATCCTGACACCCCTCAAACGCTACATACCCGGCTACGCAGGCGACACCGACACGAGGCAAAAAATGTCTGAACTCTACGAAAAAGTAGAAACACTCGAAAATGACCTCCAAAACAAAGACCAATACGTCCAAAACATCAAAAACATTGCTGGCGGAAAAGTACAATATAAACCCAAAAATACCGATACGGCATCTGCTTCAAAGCC
>JAYWHZ010000321.1:0-7635 GCA_043777395.1 Bacteroidota bacterium | reverse complement strand
TTTGGGGGTTTGAGATGGTGGTTCTCTTTGCCATTTGTTTGAGCCTGTCGTCTATTTCTTTGCCTGCGTGTCTGTATGTTGCTTCTTCTTCTTCGGTTTCGGCGTTCATCAGCAGGTCAATGCTTCCTATCTTTATGTTAACTTTAAAGTTGCCCATATTTCTAATGTCTTGGTTTGCAGGGTCTTGTATGGTTTCTTGCCGTTATGCTTGCTGTGGTTTGGCGGGCGTGGGCGAAGAACTTTTGAGCAGTGCAATGCTGTCGTCGATTTCTTTGATGAAACCATCTAACAGGTCGTTCATTTTTTGTGTATTGGTTGCATTTTGTCTGATATAATGGCTCAACTGAGAGCGTTGTGTGTCAGATTCCATTGCTTTTATGATTTCTTTTTGGGTTTGTAATTTCTTTTTTAGTGCTATATTTTCGCTCTGTATCGTTTCTATCTGTGCTTGCTGGCGTTCGTTTTGGTCTATCAAAACCAAAATCTTGTCGTGTATTTGTTCTAAACGTTCGTTGTATTGATTTTCCATGCCAAATTATATCCAACACTTTAAACAAAAATATAATCGCAAAGTTACTATTATTTTTTAAAATTCTATTTTATTATCACATATTTTTCCAAAACACCCTTTTCTTTGCCTTCAATTGCTTTTATGCCTTTCAACTCACCTCGTCGAGAAGGCTGATGATAGACCGATAGTTGTGGTTGGTGGCTAAACTCATGCTCATCTCGCAGGTCTTTGCCGACGAATAGTAGCCTTCTACGTTGGTCATTTTCAACACTTGGGCTGCTGCCCGTTTGGTGGCGTTGTCTATGAGTTCGGGAAAATAAAAACCCCTATCGCCCGCCATGCCGCAGCAGCCCGCCGAAGGCGGAACGAGGCACTCTGTGGCACATTGCTTGCCAATATTTTGCAGTTTGGCATTCAAATCCATCTTGTATGTGGTGCAAACAGGGTGAAAAACTATCTTATTCTTTTTGTTTTTAATTTCTATTTTGGGCAAAACCACGTCGTGTGCAAAGGCAATGCTGTCTAAAAAAGTCAAGGCATCAAAGCGTTTTTTGTTGTCGGCGGTCAGGTGTTCTCTGCTCGTTTGGAGCGAATGGGTGCAAGACGTAACATCAACGACCACTGCCCTCGTGCCGCCGTCGGTAGCCCAAAACAGGGATTCAATGGTTTGATTAACAGTCAGTTGGTAGGCTTCAACAAAACCCTTCGACGAAAACAATTGACCGCAACACACGCCTTGCCCAGTTGCCAAAATGCGGAGGTCTATCTGGGCTTTTGTTGCCAAAGAACGCATCAGTTGGTCTATGTTTTTGGTTTCTGGCGTGTTGGTGCCGCCCATGATAGCCGTGATGCAAGTAGGCAGATAGAGGTAAGTTTTTTGGTTTGATAGGTTTTGTGTTGGTGTGTTTTGGGTGGCTTTTATGTTTAATGGTTTGCCTATCTGCCCGTTCCAAAGCGGAAAACTGGGCAAAGCGATGCGTATGGTTTTGGTTAATAGACCCATTGCCTTGGCTCCAAAAATTTTATTAATAAAAAAACCCAAACCGACCAAAAATTGTAAAAATGCTTGAATGCCAGCAAAGTTTTTGCTTACCCACAAGGCAGTTTTTTGGGCAAAAGGCGTGTGGTTTTCTTGTCTCAGGCGTTTGACGAGGTCGCCGGTGTTGATATCGACGGGGCAGTCGGTGGCGCATAGCCCATCTACGGCGCAGGTGTCGAGTGCGTCGTGTTGATAGTCTTTTATGATTTGTCGGTGTGTTTTGGTGTCGCCTTCTTGTTTGAGTCTTTCTAATGCTCTTCTGATACCGATGCGTTGGCGTGGTGTCAGGGTGTAGTTTTTGCTTGGGCATCGGTTTTCGCAGTAGCCACATTCTATACATTTATCGACTTCTTCTTCTACGATTGGGAGTGTTTTTAGGTTTTTGAGGTGTGTTTGTTTGTCGTCGTTTATCAAAACGCCTCTATTGAGTATGTTTTTGGGGTCTATGAGTTTTTTGAGGTCTTTCATGATTTGGTAGGCTTCGCTGCCCCATTCGTCTTCTACGAAGGGTGCCACTTGCCTGCCTGTGCCGTGTTCGGCTTTGAGGGCACCGTCATATTTTTTGAGTACGAGGTCGAAGAGTTCTGTGGTAAAATCGTCGTAGCATTTTACTTCTTGCGGTGTGTTGATGTTTTGGGAGATGACAAAATGGAGGTTTCCGTCTTTGGCGTGTCCAAAAATGATGCCTGAGGTGTAGTTGTGTTTTTTGAATAGGTTTTGAATATCCACCACGGCATTGCCCAGGTCTTCGATGGCAAATGTGAGGTCTTCTAAGATGAGTGTTGTGCCTTTGTTTCGTGCTGCTGCTACGCTTGGGTGCATTCCTTTTCTTATTTTCCAGTAGTGTGCTTGTTGTTTGGCATCGGTGGTAAAATGAGGTTCTGATAGCAGGGTTAGGTTGTTGATGGTTTGCTGTGCGTTGTCGAACAGTTGGTTGAGTTCCAATTCGGTGTTGGCTTGAAATTCGCAGAGCATGGCACAGGCTTCTTGGGGCAGCGAATGGATAAATTGGGGTGCGTTTGGCTGGTGTTCGATAGATTTTAGTGCCGCTCTATCCATGAGTTCTAAGGCTTCGGCTTGTGTGTTTTTGAGTGGTATGATGGCATCGCAGGCGAGTTTTACGGTTTGAAAATAGAGGATACCCGTTTTTTTGAATGGATAATCGACGATGGTTTTGAGGGTTGCTTGGGCTATGAATGCCAGCGTGCCTTCGGCTCCAATGAGCAGGTGTGCCAAAATATCGAGTGGGTGTTCAAAATCCAAAAACGCATTGATGCCATAGCCCACCGTGTTTTTCATTTTATATTTTTGTTTGATGCGATTGACCAAAGGGGTGTTGGCGTTGAGTCTTGTTTTTAGGTTTTTGATGCCTTCGGCAATGGTTTTGTCTTGTGTTTCAAAGTGTTGGTAGTCTGTTGGTTGTGCGGTGTTGTATTGATTTCCGTTTGGGAGTATAAATTGTATGGTGTGGAGTGTGTGGTAAGCGTTGTGTTTTACGCCGCAGCACATGCCGCTCGAGTTGTTGGAGAGTATGCCGCCCATCATGGCAGCCGATATTGAGGCTGGGTCGGGTCCTATTTTGCGTTTGTAGGGTTTGAGGTGTAGGTTTACGCTTGCACCTATGGCGGCGGGTTGCGTGCTGATGAGGGTTGCGTTGGGGTCGAGTATGTTTATGGCGTTCCAGTCGAGGGTCAAATCGGCGAGTATGCCGTCGGTTACGGCTTGCCCAGAGAGGCTGGTGCCGGCGGTTCTAAATGTGATTGTTTCGTTAAAAAGATGAGCAACCTCAAAAATGGCTTGTATGTGGGTTGTTGTTTTGGGTTGGACGACGACTTTGGGAACCAGATAGAAAAAACTGGCGTCGGGTGCAAAAGCATATCGGTCTATGGCTCTGTGTTTGACGTTTTGTGTGGGCAGGTGTTTTTTTAGGGCATCAATCAATGCTGAGTTCATAGGGATTTTTTTTACAAAGTTATGATATTGTTGGGGTTTTTGTGTGTCGGTCAAAATAGTTTTATGATTGTCCACAAGCCAACAAATGCAACCACAAACGGTGTTAAAAAAACCATAAAACTTATTGCCATCCATAGTATTGGATTTTTATTGTTGCTGGGTCTGTTGCTCAAAAATTTTTGTAGTTCTGGCACTAGGTAGTCAAATATTTCAGTTTTTGTCAGTCCACAAGTCAAAGCATTTCTCATGGTCAAGCCTTGCTTGAATGATTTTAATACGCTTGTTGGATAAAATAAAACGCCTAATCCCATTGCCCAAAGTGTTAGTAACCAAGGAATATAGCGTTTTTTCCAACCACCCGATGCTATTTCCCAAGCAGATACGGCACTTTCTCCTTTCCAAGTTGTGTCGTTGCCTGTTACGATGTGGCTGACGTCGTGCAAATAAATGTTTTGACTTCTGCCCTCGACGTTTGGCAATGGTATTGAGAAAAAACCAAATTTTATCCAAACATATTTTTCATTTACGCCGCCCTCCTCTCCAAAGTCGTGTCGGTCATAAAAGTCTTGAATCGATTGTCGCACTGTTGGTGTTGATGTCATGTTGATTGTCTGTTTTGGTGTTTTAAACTCGCCTGTTTGTTCATATACAGCATTAGTATCCGCCAGACCAAGAGCAAAACTACAAATAATTTTACAAATGAATAAACAACAATCAAAAATAAACATTGACGTTGTTTAAACTTTTTAATTTTGGCTAATAAATCTGGATAAATCTCATTTTACGGGTTAGAAATTAGCCATTTTTGCCTTTTGCAGCTAAAAGTTTAAACAAGTTCAGTAATTTTTTCTGTCAAACAAAAAAAGAACAAGTTTGCGGCTTGTCCTTTCTAATGGTAGAAAATGTTATCGATTTATCACATATTTTTGATTATCTCCGTTCCAAACTCCGAGCATTTGAGCAGCGTTGCCCCTTCCATCAAACGTTCAAAATCGTAGGTAACACGTTTTTTGCCGATGGCAGCGTTTAGCCCTTTGTAGATGAGTTTGGCGGCTTCGTTCCAGCCCATATACTCAAACATCATGGCTCCCGAAAGAATGACCGAACCCGGATTGACCTTGTCCAAGCCTGCATATTTGGGTGCCGTGCCGTGTGTGGCTTCAAAAATGGCGTGTCCTGTCGTGTAGTTGATGTTGGCGCCGGGTGCAATGCCGATGCCGCCAACGATGGCAGCCAGAGCGTCGGAGGCATAGTCGCCGTTGAGATTTAGGGTTGCTATGACGGAGTAATCGGCGGGGCGAAGCAGTATTTGTTGCAAAAAAGCATCGGCAATCACATCTTTGATAATGATTTTTTTATCTGCGATGGCTTGTGTTTGAGCGTCGTTGGCTGCTTTTTCGCCTTCTGCTGCCTTTATGCGGTCATATTGAGTCCAGGTGAATACATATTTAGCAAACTCTTTTTCAGCCAATTCATAAGCCCAATTTTTGAATGCTCCTTCGGTAAATTTCATGATATTGCCTTTGTGAACAATCGTTACGGAGGGCAGTTTGTGCTTGATGGCGTGCCTTATAGCCGCCCTGACCAGACGCACGGTGCCTTCTTTTGAGACGGGTTTGATGCCAAACGAGGAGGTTTTGGGAAACCGAATATTTTTAACATCCATCTTTTTGGTTAAGAAATTGAGCATCATTTTGGCTTCGGGCGTGCCGCTCATAAACTCGATGCCAGCATAAATATCTTCGGTGTTTTCTCTAAAAATCGTCATGTCGCAGAGTTCGGGGTGTTTTACGGGCGATGGCACGCCTTTGAAATACCGCACGGGTCTCAGGCAAACGTAGAGGTCTAGCACTTGGCGTATAGCCACATTGAGGCTTCTGATGCCGCCGCCTACGGGTGTGGTCAGTGGACCTTTGATGGCTACGAGGTGTTCTCTTATGGTGTCTAAGGTTTCGTCGGGGAGCCAGTTGCCTGTTTTTTTAAATGACTTTTCGCCTGCCAAGACTTCCAGCCAGTGTATTTTGCGTTTGCCTTTGTAGGCTTTTTCTACGGCGGCATCGAGTACACGCACGGCAGCCGCCCAGATGTCGGCACCTGTGCCGTCGCCTTCTATAAAAGGGATGATGGGATTTTCGGGAACTTTCAATCGACCTTTCTCGATGGTAATTTTTTGTGACATAAATTTATTTTTTTACTAAGTTATTAAAATGTAAAAGGTTATTGATGGTGCTTTATCCTAAAAATTATTGATTTAATTGATCAATCTCATTTTTGCAAATTTGAGTATAATTTGTTTTTCGCCAGCTGCCTCAAAAAAGACGGTGGCTCTGGCATCGGCTCCCGAGCCATCGAGTTGTGTTATTTGACCGATACCAAAGCGTTGGTGTTCGACGTTCATGCCGAGTTTGAACACTTTGGGGTCGTCGGGGATAAAATTTTCTATGGGTTTAAAGTTATTGATGTTGTGATTTGTTTTGGTTTGTGTGCTACCGATGGTTTGTGTGCTGCGTTCGGCTTCGAAGTTCCAGCTTCGTGGCGGATTATTTTTTTTTATTGCCCCCAAAAAGTTGATGTATGTTGGGTTTATCTCTTGCAAAAACCGACTTGGTTCGCAGTAATACAATCCGCCGTGCCTAAATCGACTTGTAGAGTAGCTAATCATCACTCGTTTTTCGGCACGGGTCATCGCAACATAAAAAAGCCTTCGTTCTTCTTCGAGGTCTGCCCGTGAGCCTGTTGCCATCATGGAGGGAAACAGGTCTTCTTCCATGCCCACGATGAACACATAAGGAAACTCTAAGCCTTTGGCGGCGTGTACGGTCATGAGCGATACTTTGTTGTTGTCTGTTTGGTTGTCGTCTTGTATGTTGGTTGTGAGCAGCGATATGCTTTGGAGGAATGCCCCGAGTGTTTTGTCTTCTTGGTTTTCGTCGGCTACAAAGCTCTTGATGCCGTTGAGGAGTTCTTGCAGGTTTTCGTATCGGTTCATGCCTTCTACGGTTTTGTCGTTGTAGAGTTCGTCTATGATTTTGGTGTGTTTGGCGATGAATTTGGCGACTTCGTAGGCATCTTTTTGTTTAGATAGCACCACAAAACTCTGTATCATCAACGAGAAGCTTTCTATTGGTTTTGATGATGTTCCGGTGGCATATTGATTGATGTTTTTGACGATGTCCCAGAGGTTTTTTTGTTCTTGGTCTGCAATGACAATGAGCCGTTCTATGCTTTTTTGCCCGATGCCTCTGGTTGGGTAGTTGATAATTCGTTTGAGGGCTTCTTCGTCGTTGGCGTTTATGGTGAGCCGCAGATAGGCTATGAGGTCTTTTATTTCTTTGCGTTGGTAGAACGATAGCCCGCCGTAGATTCGGTAGGCGATGTTCATTTGCCTAAGTGATTCTTCAAAACTTCGAGACTGTGCGTTGGTTCTATACAAGATGGCGAAGTTTAGGTTTTGTGCTTGCGTGTTCATTTTGGTTTCAAAGATAGACTGAGCCACCATTTTGCCTTCTTCGCTGTCGGAGGCGACTTTTACGACCTGAATTTTTTCGCCTTGCTCGTTGTCTGTCCATATTTCTTTGGGCAGTTGCTGTTTGTTTTGGGCAATGATGTCGGCTGCTGCCCCTACGATGTTTTTTGTGGAGCGGTAGTTTTGTTCAAGTTTAAAGGTTTTGAGTTCGGGATAATCTTTTTCAAAACCCAAGATATTTTTAATCGTTGCTCCTCTGAAGCTGTAGATAGATTGGGCATCATCGCCTACTGCACATAGGTTTTGGTGGACGGCGGCAAGCATTTTGATGACGATATACTGGGCAAAATTAGTGTCTTGATATTCATCGACGAGGATATATTGAAATCGGTGTTGGTATTTGTGTAGTATATCAAAATTTTTGTCAAAGAGTTCGTAGGTTTTTAGGAGCAGGTCGTCAAAATCCATTGCACCGGCTTTGAAGCAGCGTTCGGTATATTTAATAAATATTTCCCCAAATTTAGGTCTTCCTGCCGACACGTCTTGTGCTATGAGTTCGTTGTCGTGTATGTAATCTTTTGCCGATACCAAGTTGTTTTTGAGCATTGATATTCGGTTATACATCACATTTGGCTTATACATCTTATCGTCCAAGCCCATTTCTTT
>JAYWHZ010000320.1:0-2302 GCA_043777395.1 Bacteroidota bacterium | reverse complement strand
TGACATATTGGAGTTTATCTATGGCAAAATGACCCCAAACGGCAAAGCTCAGCAGCACCGAAGCAAAGATTGCCAAGCCACCCAGACGGGGAATTTTGTTGCTATGCGAACTTCTTTGGTTGGGTTCGTCCATCAAAGATTTGGTATTGGCAACCTGAATGATGACAGGAATTGAAAACAGGGATACAAAAACCGAGGTCGTAAAAGCCAACAGCAAGTGTACAAAATTCATTGAGAATTCATAGCCGAGAATGGTCATATTTGGTTCAATTAAGCGTTGTTTAAGGGTTTCTGTGCAAAGTTAAATTTTAATTTCGTTAAACAATATAAAATATTATTTTGGACTATTCCACATCGGTTTTGTAGGCATAAATGTTGGCTTGAAAATCCATCTCACAGTCTTTTTTCTGGTTTATGAATGGTTTTTTTCGGTTGTTTTCGTGCTTGATATAATACCTAAAATGGTGTGCTTCCAACGTTGCAATAATCGTTCCCAAATGTTGAGTTTGTTGGCTATAGCTGTGAAATTCAATAAAAAGATGCGATACTTTATACAAAAAATCCACACAATCGGTCAAAACTTCGACCTCCGAACCTTCAATATCTATTTTGAGCAGGTCTATCTGCTTTTCTTGCTCCAACACGTCTTTGAGGCGAATACATTGCACGGTCTGAATGTTTTTGCCCGTCGCAGCTCCCAATTGTGCCAGCGTTCCGCCGTCGGCACCATCGCTCTCAAAACTCAACGTCTGGTTGTGTATCCAAACGGCTTTTTGGAGGGCTATCACGTTTTTGATGTTGTTGGAAGATAAATTCTTTTCTAAAACACTAAAAATTTTAGCATCAGGTTCAAAAGCAATCACCCGAGAATTGGGATAATATTTTGAAAAAAACAAGCAACTCAAACCAATATTTGCCCCACAATCTAAAATCAGTGGACAATCATTTTTTGAATTAAACGCATAACTCCTATCTACAAATATCTCTTTAAACTGCCAAACCATCGACAAACAATCGGCTACAACCAACTCAAAACCGCCAATATTGAGCCCGTGTGTCTCAAATCTTTTTTTGCCACTCCAACGCAACACAAGCCAAAGCCACTGCCTGTAACAAGCATCGGCAAAAAAATAATAAACATTCCTAAAACATATTTCCAACAATAATCGCATTGCTAATCTTATTTTTTTGAGCCTAAACCTCTAATTTATCCAAAATATCACCAATATAATCAAAATCTACAATCCCAACTTTGGTCTCCGTATTGGCTTCTACACACACACCAAAAGGGTTGAGCAATGCCATCAAAGCATCAAAATCGAGCAAATCAAACGTCATATTTAAAAAAACGGGCGTTTGAGTGTTCAAAATTTTTAGACCATCGACGTGCTTTGGGTTCGATTGCCAAAAAGCCAAATCGCCGCTACAAGCGAGAATAAAACCATCAACCTCATCTAAAAACGAAACCTCCAAACCCTCCAAATGCTCCAAACCAATGTGCATCAACTTGGGGCAATTGATGTGTTGCAATTGAGTTATACTAAAATTATTAGTAATCTCAACCAAATCAAACTTATTCACTTTTACGGCGTCGTTAATCACCTCTACAACGTTATGGTCAAACATACCAACGGTTCTTATGCCTTGGACCCAGTCGTTTATCAAGGCAATTTGTTCAAAACCAATGTATTTTTCGTGTTGCGGGTTGCAGTTGTAGCCCAGAGCAAACAAGTTGGTCGCCGCTCCAAAACGGGCTGCCGTGAGGTTATTCACGTTTCTAAAATAGATGTTCATACGCTTGTTCAAAGATCATGCAAAGGTAATAAATTTGACCAATAAAATCACTGCCTTTTGCTTTTTTACCCTGTTTGTTGCCATCTATTTTTACCTGACCAACTTCATCGATTTATAACCACTAATATTCAGAAAATAAACGCCCTGCTGAAACTCCGTCAGGTCAAAGTCGATGGTTTGGCTGCCCTGCGGTGCTATGCTTTTGAGCAATTGACCCGTGATGCTATAAATAAACAAATCTTGCGGCTTGGCTTCGGGTTGAAACATACACTGGTAGTTGTTGTTGCCCAAAGTAAGTAGCAAAGGTGTATTTTTTTAGGTTTGAAAGTTCTTTTTCATTGTTTGTGGGAACAGAAAAACGATTGATTTTAGAGACCTACTATGTGATGGTTTGTAGCGAGGCAGCGGATAGTTGAGTATCTGCTCCTTGCGTGGTTGGTGTGGTGGCATTGCCCACGTTGGCGTTGTCGGCAAATTCACTTACGTGCAAATTGGGGTTATTGGCAGG
>JAYWHZ010000319.1:0-2302 GCA_043777395.1 Bacteroidota bacterium | reverse complement strand
CTCTGTCGTCGATGCTTATGACCGTCGAAGGGTGAATTGTGCCTTCGGCAAACAGCGTTTCGTAGGCGTCCCAAGGGTTGCTGTCGAGCTGCTTGTGTCCCAAACTCAAACGTTTGCTTTCGGTATCTACCGACAGCACGACGACTTCTATCTCTTCGCCTTTTTTGGTAAATTCGGCAGGGTTGGCTATCTTTTTAGTCCAGCTCAAGTCCGAAACGTGAACCAAACCTTCGACACCATCTTCTATCTCTACAAACAAACCAAACGGCGTAAGGTTTCTTACAATGCCTTTGTGCTTTGCTCCCACCAGATAGCGTTCGGCAATGCTTGCCCAAGGGTCTGTTTTGAGTTGTTTGATGCCCAATGAAATCTTGCGTTCGTCTTTGTCTAATGACAACACGACGGCTTGAATCTCATCGCCTGCTTTGTGGAGCTCTTGCGGGCTTTTGAGGTGCGACGACCAGCTCATTTCCGACACGTGAATGAGACCTTCTACGCCCGGTATGATTTCTATAAATGTGCCATAATCAGTAACAGATACCACACGTCCACTCACAATTACGCCGGGTTGTATGTCGTCGTCTAAGAGTTTCCAAGGGTGATCGGTGAGCTGTTTTAGTCCTAAGGATATGCGTTTTTTCTCATCATCAAAATCGGTAACAACGACGTTGAGGCGTTGGTCTATTTTCAAGATTTCTGATGGATGAGAGATGCGTCCCCAAGTGATGTCGGTGATGTGTAACAAACCATCTACGCCGCCCAAGTCTATAAACGCACCAAAATCGGTGATGCCTTTGATGACACCTTCGAGTATTTGACCTTTTTCGAGACTTGCAATGATGTTCATGCGTTGCTCTTCGAGATCTTTTTCTATCAAGATTTTGTGAGAGACAACGGCATTTTTAAGGATTTGGTTTATTTTTACGACTTTGAACTCCATGGTTTTACCCACATATTGGTCATAGTCTTTGACGGGCTTGATGTCTATCTGCGAACCCGGCAAGAATGTTTCTACGCCATTGACATCGACCACCAAACCGCCGTTGGTACGTGATTTGACTTTGCCTTCCACGATGGTGTCGTTGGTGTGGGCATCGGTAATAAAACGCCACGAGAGCAGCATTTTGGCGTCTTTGCGTGAGAGTTGTAGCTGACCGTTTTTGTCTTCTTTGCTGGCTACCAACACATCGACCAAATCGCCTACGTTCAGGTTGGGTGTGTCTCTAAATTCGGCTATTGGGATAGGCGAATCGGATTTGAAGCCCACATTGACAATCACATCACGGGTTGTGATGGACATGATTGTACCTTGAATAAGGTCGTTGAGTTCTACGGTGCGGAGTGTGCCGTTGTAGAGGTCTTGAAGGCGTGTTCGCTCTTCATTGGAGTAGGTGCCTCCTTTTTTTTGGTCGATGTTCCAATCAAAATCGGATGACCCAACGCTTGGCGTTGTGAGTTTTGTTTTTTCAGACATTCATTATAATTCCTTTCTTACTTTCACTTGAAAGCGGGTACAAAGGTAGCGTTTTATTTTATTTAATGTTTATTTTTTTAATAATTTTTACTAATAATTTGATGATAAGACTTTTAGTAAATTAAATTTGGGTGTTTTGGTTTGTTTCTGGTTTTTCAAAAGCCGTCTTGCCAGTGTTGGAGATGGTATTTGGCATTGTTGCCTTCGCAAAAGAGCAGGTCGAGAACGCTCAAATTGGCTTGAAAGGGCATTTTTTCGTTAAAGACTTGAATATATTGGGCGTTGTTTTGTGTGGCAGGTTTGGTTTCAAAGGGTTTGTTGCGGTGGTCTATCAGGTGTTTGGGTTGATGGTGATAGGCATCGGTGAAGGCGAGTTGGGTTTTTATTTTGAGGAGTTGAAACAAGATAGCAAGCAGTTTTGTATTAAAATCTACGAGCAAATCAAACTCTTTTTGGTGGTAGAAGGGTTCAAAATGATGGGCATAAAACTCAAAAAAGGGCGAATTGTTGTAGGCAGAGATGAGCGTTGCCCAGTGTTGTTTTTGCCAGTTTTGGGCGTAGCATATCTGCGTGGTGTCTATCGATTGCTTGTGGCTTCGACCCCCAACGATGGGAATGGTGAGCGTTTGAATGCCGTTTGAGGTGAGAATTTGGCAACGGTTTCGGGTTGTGGATTTCACAAAATTTTCGTGTCGTTCTATCGCTATCACGTCGGCACGCAAACACTGGTGCAAATACGAAATGCTGGGCAAATAGGCTGTGGGCAAAAGAACCATTAGAAAATAAGTTGGAGGCAAATGTGGCGTTTGAGCTGCAAAATTAATCAAA
>JAYWHZ010000318.1:0-2313 GCA_043777395.1 Bacteroidota bacterium | reverse complement strand
TCGCAAGCGAGGGGGGGGGGGGGGAGGGGGGAGAATTTAATAAATTTTTTGCTGAGAGAAGAGATTTCTCAAATAATTTTTTGAAGTTCATAATTTTTAAAAATTTAAAAGGTGAAAATATAAATTAGTTAAAAATGATTGTCTGTGAAGGGTTGTTGATGACCAACTCTTCGCCTACAAAAGTATAAGGTATTTTTGTGATATGCAAGCTTTATTTTTCAAAAAAGCATGTTATTTTGGTAAAATTTTTACCAAACTGGAAAGAATTTTACCGAATTGGAAAGAATTTTACCGAATTGGAAAAGTTTTTACCGAATTGGAAAGATTTTTGCCAAACTGGAAAAATTTTTGCCGAATTGGAAAATTTTTTACCAAACTGGAAACGAAACATACACCAAGCACAAACCTCTTTTTGTGTGGGTTTGTGCTTGATGCGATTGAACCTTCGTTTTTACTTTTTTACACGAATGCCAAAATCTTTGTAAAGCCGCAGATTAAACATTAAAAACTTTTTACTTCTTTGAATTGGAAAGTCTCTTGGTATATAAATAGTTTTGAACTCGAGGTAAATTTTTGATACACATTTTGTGCATACGCCACCAAAATCTATCGGGTCTCTATCCAAAGGGTTCAGGTTGTTGCAGGCTTGAAACTTGTAGGGGTAAGGGTAGGTGTAGATGTTGTTGTCGATGTTGAATTGTTTGAAGCCTATATCATTTCTTGTTTTGTAGGTGTAGTCGTAGTAAACACAAGCGTTTGCTGCGATGGTGCTGTTGACAAAGAAAGAATTTTTGATACTTATAACGCTTTTGGATTGTGCGTTATCGTTTCCAAAGAACTCTTCGTGAAAGTATTCGGCACCCATGATGGTCATTATTTTGAGAATGCCGAGCTATTGGGCGGGTCTTATGTTTTCTTGTTCGTCGGGGGTTCCAGCCAGCTGCGGAATGAATAATTTTTCATTTTCTTAACTTTAAATGATTTATAAATAAAAATAATTAAATTTTTGCTTTCATAAAAAAATAAAAAATCAGTCTGAAATGCTTTTCGGGAGACGCAACACTATTGCGTCTTTACATATCTGGTGTTGTGTTTGTTGCGTTTGCAAATTTAGTAAAAGCTTTTATTTATTATTCAAAAAAAATATTTTTGTTTGCTTAAGAAAGACGAGAAAATTAGGCATATACCTACAACCATCAAGCAAACACATCAAACAAAAAAACTGCTCGGGATTTTCCGAACAGTTTGGTAAAAATTATTGAGTTTTTGAATATTTTTAAAAAGTGGAAGTATAATTAAAACTTCACAATTTTTTTGGTCAATGAAGATTTTCCATCAGTTACCGACACAAAATAGATGCCGTTGGCGTAGCCCGCAATGTCGATGTTCAAAGCATAAGTCGAACCCTGTGCATCAACCGACGTGGTGTGAATTTGCTTACCAAACATATCTGTGATTTTGACCGTTAGCGGCGTTTCAGATTTTCTTTCAATGTTGATGGCAATAAAACTTGCCGAAGGATTTGGTGCAATGTTCAAAACCGATGTATTTGCAAAAGCCAAAGGGTTGATGCTTGTGATGATGTAATAAATTTCGCCACGCAACACCTGCCCACGAATTTCACCATTTGGAAACGTTGTGTTGTGTATGTTCAAATAGACGCTGTCGTTTCTAAATTGCACCGAATTTGAGAGCAAAAATGGCGTAGCATCTGTGCTTTTCCAGTAGCCAAAAGCAGAGGCATTGGTGCCAGTAGCCGACATTAGAGTGGTCATGTCGTAAATTACGCCGCCGTTTTGTCCTGCCCTATTTTTGTGAAAATGCGCACCGTTTGCCGTGCTTGCAAGTTCACCTACAACCCACATATAGTGTGCATTGTCTTGCTCTCTGCTCACCGAAACAATGCCAGAGCCATAAGCCATCGTGGTTGTGGCGGGTACTTGCTGGCTTCCAGTCAAGTTGATGGTATAGCCTTCTCTTGCCAATCTGAATACTTGTCCACGAATTTCACCATTGGGGTTGGCGGCAGTGTGTAGGTTTATGTACATATCGCCTGTCAAAAAATCATTGATAGCCAATGTATTGAGGGCAGCACCTGTGATAAAGCCACGAATTCTGTTGCCCATAATAGCAGGTGTCAAATCAAAGATTACGCCACCGTTGGCACCAAGTCCGCCCTTGTGAAAATGTGCACCACCGATGGCACCACTCATGCCGTTGGCTACAATGTCGTAGCGAAGCGTATCGAGTGTGTTGTTGAGAAAAAGTGCGGCTACGCCTCTTGCGTTGGTCATTACGGCTGGCACTTCTTGC
>JAYWHZ010000317.1:0-7757 GCA_043777395.1 Bacteroidota bacterium | reverse complement strand
TGTGTCGAATGCGTCGGTGTAGCCAAGGCTGCTGTTTACGAGCCTGATGCCTTTTGTTTCAAACCATTCGAGTGCGGCGACCCAGTTGTCTTCGTCTTGTCGGGTTTCTTTGTCGCCGTGGTCTGTTCGAGCCAGATAGTAGAGGGCGTTTGTGGCTAATCCAAACTGTGTTTTGTGGTTGTCGGTTGGGTCAATGGCGATGCCTCCGATGCCTTGCATGACCCGTTGCCCGTGAAAGTCGCTGTTGGTTTCGTCGAGTTTATAGAAATTGCTATCTGGTGTATTTTTATTAACGAAGTCTTTTTTTTCAATGATTTGGTTGTTTTTGACCAAGTGAGCGGTATATTGGTCGGTGTCGAGGTTTTTAAATCCCACATCGGCTACGCCGATTTTGATGTTTTTGGCGGTCAGTTGCAGCGTTGCAAAGGTGTTGAGTCGCATATATGATAGCGAGTAGTCGAGTTCTCGTTGGGTGTAGTCGTTGTTTTGGTTGGTAGAGTCTTGGTTTGAGGCAATGTGAATAGATTTTATTTTTCGGATACCGACCACGAAAGGCAGTTGTTTGAGTTGGTCTATTTGCGTTGGGCTGAGATAGGCAGACACGGCGTTGAGCCATCGGCTTTGGACAAGCGGCTCAATGTTGAGGGCATTGATTTGGGACATGTAGGCGTTTTTAATTGGCAGATCGGTTTTTTGAGCCATCGGAAGCGATAGCAATTGCCTGACTTGAATTTGTTCGGGATTTAAAATTGGAAATTGGGTAATGGTATTAATATTTTCTTTTTCATTAAAAAAAACCCAATATTTGTGTTGAGCAAAAGCATGATTGGTACAATAAAAGGAAAGCCAAAAGCAAAAAAGAAGTTTTTTGTACATAACGTTGGTAAAGGGTTGGTTTTTATAGTGATTAAATTGAGGCGATAAAGTTACTTACTTTGCTTGAATTGGGCTATGAATATTGTCAAAATGAATTGATTTGAATGCTATTTATGTTGGGCAACACAAAAATTATCCAACAATGGGAGAAATCATTGTCTTATTTATATTTTTTTGTACCTTCGCCGTCGATTTAAATTCACCATTAAACATATAGGTTTGGTGCAATGGATTTAAATTCCACTTTTGTGAGGTGGTGAAATTGGCAGACACGCCCTCTTGTCTCGAGGGTGGGGAGTTCGGGATAAACGTGGTGTAATTTAGGGTTGACCACTTGCTGCAGCGATATGTACCACAGCTAACCGCCCCGTAGAGGTTCGAATCCTTTCCTTACAGCAAAAATACTTTTTTTAACGGATTGTTGCTAAACCATCGGCAATCAAATTATAGGCTATGAAAATACAAATTTTATTGGCATTGATGCTAATTTTTGGCTGCGAGCTTTCAGCCCAAAACACTTCTGCCACGGCTCAGAATGGCAAAAATAGTGTCGTAGGTATCGTCTTGAAGAACAACAGTATTTTGCCACAAAAAATCACTTTGGTAAGCTACGAGCCTCAAGACAACGGCAGCAATGGCACGACTGTCTTGGTGATGGCACCTTACAGCAAGTCGAGACGCAAGTTTCCGATTGGGACAAAACTTTTTTTGGCTACCGACAAGCAGGTAGAAACTGTCATGAGCGGCAAAGGCATTTCGAGTGAGGAGCCTTTTTTGGTCGTAACGGAGGCTTGTGAGGGGAAGGTTTTTGTGGTCAATGGCAATTGAAAATAAGTCAAAATCATGGTTTAAATATTTTGCTTTCATTTTTTGTTTGCCTTTTAGATTTTGATTTTTTAAAACTGTTTTTTATCGATTTAAAATCAATTCATTGCGATTTATTTGCCCAAAAGATAATAGGCACTTGTGGTCAAAAAATCTCTCACGTAAGGTAGATTAGCCAATATTGGGGACAACAATCGGGTTTTGAAACCAAATTTATATTCATAAATCGGGTTGATGAAATAGTATTGACGGGCAACGATTTTGAGGTTCACGGCGTTGGCAAGTCGGTGCAGATGGTTGATGGTAACGCCAAAATCGACGAGTTCAGCCAGCTCATCGGTAACGTTTTTGGGTTCGTCAAAGCATTTTACAAAGCCGATGTAGAGCGATTTTGGGAGCAAGTGCATCCAAGGCAAAACGCCCAAAAAGCGGTTGTTACAGATTTGTTGATGACCGCCAAAAGGCATGTACCAAGGCGGAAACCCAACAAACAGAAGCCCGTCGTCGTTCAAATATTTTTTCATCTGTTCGAGTGCTTTGTCCTTGTGTGGTATGTGTTCGATGACGTCTTTGAGCAGGATTATATCAAACCGATTGGTAAATTTGGCTTCGATTTCGGGGTTAAAAATATCGTCGTAGTAGAGCGTTAGTTTACCCGATTTTATCACGTCAGCCATGATATTTTTACCCTGTTCTATCTTGACCTTGTTCAGGTCAATGCCGACGCAGTTGGCACCCATTTCGGCAAACGGCAGTAGGTTTCCGCCTTCTCCACAGCCGAGTTCGAGTATATTGAGGGTGTCAAAGTAGTTTTTTGCCTTGGTGTGATGGGTTTTTATGAACGGTATGGTACTCTTTAGGGTATTTAGGTATTGGTGTTGGAGGTATTTTTGAGGATTTTTATGAAATTCAAATGCCATAGAGTGATTTTGTACTTATTTGATGAGCGTTTTGCTATAAATTTTGTTGTTTTGATTAAATATTAACGTATAATTTCCTTTTGGCAAAGCACAAACATCGATTTGGGTTTGGTTTTGAGTGATGTTTTTTTGGAGTATCGTTTGTCCATTGGCGTTCATTATTTGCAGGTCAATGGGTTTGCTTAGCCCTTCAACATTGATGTTTAACGTATCTTTAAAGGGATTTGGAAACACATTAATGTTGATATTTAGCGGCTGCTCACCAATGCCAATCGTCGGGCTGAATAGCCAGTTGTAGGCATCTTTAAACTCTCGTTTCCAAAACCATTCGGCGTGTTGTCCATCATTTTTAAATACTTTTTTGATTTCATTTTGGTTAAATCCTGCGTTCAACAAAGTGGTTTCCATGCGGTTTATTTGGCTATATAGCGAGGCACTTTCTTGCCCGCCAGCCAGCAGATAGATGCTCATCGGTTGTGTTTTGGGTGTGTTTTGTACGTGGTCGTATATCTTATTTGAAATCCAAAAACTTGGCGAGAAGATAAAAAGTTTAGAAAAAATATCTTGGTGTTTGATGCCGCCATAAAACGCTATCAAGCCACCAAGCGAGCTGCCTCCCAAAGCGGTGTGCTGCCTGTTCGAGAGCGTCCGAAAGTTGGAGTCGATGTTGGGTTTTAAGGTATTGATAATAAAATCCATATATTGATTTCCTTGTCCGTTGCCGTAGTTGGGTTCGACGAAGGGCAAATATTCGAGCAGTCTATTGCTGCCGCCGTTGTCTATCCCGACGACGATCACGCCTGCGTCGCCCAGCGTTTCGAGCCTTGCGAGGGTTTCATCGACAGCCCATTCGCCTGCAAAAGCGGTGTAGTTATCAAATAGGTTTTGCCCGTCTTGGAGGTAGATAACTGGATAGCGTTGGGTGGTGTTGGCGGTGTAGTTTGTGGGCAGATAGACCCAAATTCGGCGTGTTCGGTTCAGTTGTGGCATATAGAAATTGGTTCTATATGTTTGTACGTTGGGCAATGCGGTGTGTGTGCTGCCCGAGCCGCCGCCCAGTAGGTCTTTCCAACCTTTGATGGTGATTTTCACGGTGTCTGTGTTTCGATAAATGAGATTTCTGTTGCCGATGTCGATGCCCATTGCCGTCGATTCTACGGTTGCCCACGAGCCTCGTGTGAGTTTGTACTGTATTGTTGAACCCACAACGGCGGCGGGTAGAGTTATGGTGTAACGATTGTTGATGATTTGGAGCTGGTGTAGCGGGCTGTTTGGCGACCAAGCATTGAACGAACCTGCCAGAAAAATGGTGGCATTGGCGGGCGTGTTGGCGGGTATCGAATCCAAAACAAAGGTGATTTGACCCAAAGCCCAAGCAGGCATCAGGGCAAAAAAGTAGAGAAATAATCTGCTTTTTTTCATATCTTAGCGGTTAAAATCTTTGCAAAGATACGATTTGTTGGGTTGTTTTTAAATCAATTAAAAAAATAAACCTTATACAAAGACAAACCACACAAGCTAAGCATGGTCAAAGATTGATTTTTCTTTTTTGATAAACAGCGAGCAGATAAGACTAAAAAACAAACCAACAATCAATGCAATGCCAAAACCTTGAAGGGTTTTACCAATAGTTTGGCTAAAATCTTGTTGTTCAATGTTTTGCAAGCCTTGCTCCATAGTTGCCTCATCTACACCCATTGACTCAAACATTTTTTGGGTCTCATCTAAGGTTACTTGTTTTACGGTTTGGGGCAAACTCGGGTCGATAAAATTGTATAACACATAACTAAAAACAAACGAAATGAAGGCATAGATAGCCACAACGGTCATCATACTGACCACACTTTCGCCAAAGCTGATGTAGCCACCCAATTGCTTTCGGCGAGCCAAAGCCCCCAAGACCATCACGGCTACGGTGGCAAAAAGAATGGTTAAACCAAGCCACCATTTGGCGAGCAGTGCAATGTCGATTATGTAGCAGCCCAGCGTGAGTGCTACGGAGGCAAGTCCGAGATAAAGACCCCATTTGACGCTTTCATTCTCGAAAGACAAATATTTTTCCATACATTTAAATCAATTTTACAAAAATTTATAATAACTATTAAATAATAGTTTGATGTGTTTAAACTGCCTACAAAAAATTACACCCAATGCTTTTTATTTGTTGCTTTATCAAAAAAAAACAAAAATCAACAAAAAAATAATGTAGATAATCCAAAAAATATATTTAGATTTGCAGGTCTAAAACTTACAAGCACAACAAACTTCTTTTTTTCGGTATTTTTTTATTAATTAAGCGTTTATGTAATCTATTTTCTCAAAAATATTTTTAAAACCAATAAAAAAAAGAGCATCAAAATCCAAACCCAACACAGCAAGACCAGCAAACACATGCGTTCGCTCTTGCAAAAACAAAGTTTTTTTCGCAATTTTGTAACAAAAATTACCTTCGACCTTCGACCTTCGACCTTCGACCTTCGAGGCTCGTTTTATGCCTAATTTTGGCATTGCCGCTCGTGTTATCTAATTGTAAAAAAATGGAATCTACCCAAAATTCCAATCTCATTAGTCCCAACGATGCAAAAATGATTGCTACAACAGACGCAACCAAACTAGGACGAAAACTTGAAAATCCTTACAGCGTCAAATCAATGACGACCGCTTTTAACAACCTGACCAATGAAAACTGCCAACTGCCAATAACGCATTTGTACGTCCGATTTTTGCCCAAAAATGTAGAACAATATATGCAACTGCTCGACGACACCACGCTGCAACTCTCCGACACACCGTTTGACTACGAAATCATAAGCTTGGGCAACCACTACCAAGACCCCAACATTGCACCCGAAAAGGTAACTTGGCAGTATGCAGCCGTGCCAATGTCCAAAGTATTGCCCACCAACATAGAAACCGAACTCCTCGACGACCTCTATCTGCCCGCAGGCAACACCATAAACCACTGCAAAGCAACCCTCGATGTGGAAGACTTGGAGCGTGAGGCATTTGCCATCACCAACAACGCAGACCTCTACGACATGCCCCAGAGTAACCCCCAAAAAGGCGGCGTAAAAATTCAGCAGCGATTTAACCCCGAAGGCGACATCACGGTACAAAACGTACAACTCGGCAATGTGCCGCTTCGCAATACCAAAATCGTATCGAGAAGCTGGTTTATGACATGGATAACACACACCGATGCCAACGGACATTTTAGAATCGGCTACCGCTACAACTCAAGGGTTATCGTAAAAGTAAAATTCCAAAACCGAAGTACCGACATTCGCAGCCTAAAAGACTTCGACGATTGGCGTACGGCAGGCTGCGTACAAGCCACAATAGGTATGTTTAGCGGAAACGCTATGACCAACATCAACTTCAACGTTGCCAATGCCCCCAATAACCGTGACGGCTTTCTGTCTGAACAAAAAAGAGAATGGGCTGCCGCTCACGCCATCAATGCCTTAGAGGAATATAGAGACATGGCACAAGCGGCAGGCATCGCCCTGCCGCCTCGAAACATCAACGTGTATCTATCCAACTCGCCAATACCCCAGCAATTTCAGAGAGTAGCCTCCGCACCGATGTTCAAACAGATGGCAAAAACAGGCATCATTTCTAATGCAATACTCTTGCCCATGACCAATATTGTAACGACAACAGGCAGAGCCATTGTGAGGCACTTTTTGCCCGACATCTATGTAAACTTCTTTGGCGTAACACAAAGCGATAGGTTTACACAAACGTTTTACCACGAACTGGCACACACCTCACACTACACACAAGTGGGAAACTTTTTTTGGACTGCCTATGTGGGATACATTGTTCTAAACGGTGGCTATGGCGACCAAAACTCCACAGGCGTGGGGCGAATAGAACTCTCGGAAGGCTGGGCTAAGTATGCCGCTCACGTCTTCACCAACCAAAGGTATGGGGCTGTAACATCATTAGGATTAACGAATTGGCAACAAATAATTGAACGTTTTGGCAACAGAGCCAACAATTTTCCATTCAACACCCTCACGGGCGAAATGGTAGCAGGCGGAGCCATGTATGACCTAACCGACGGCGGCCAAGAACCCATCGACACAGGCATAGACGACCAAGTGAACACCTACACGATGGCTCAAATATTTGAAGCCATGCAAAGCAACACCACCACCGTACCCGATTTTAGAAACCTGCTGCTCCAACAAAACAACAACAGACAACAACTCCAAACCTTAAACCTGTTTGCAAGTTATGGCTGGTAAAAAGATAGTACTCACCCTGCTGCTGCTCACGGTAGTAACCACCTTTGAGGCTTGCGACCCCTCGAATTTGTTTAAGTGTGTGAACAGATACAGCCCACTGCTGCCATTTACTATAACGCCCACCAGAGATACCATAAAAGTAGGCGACACGCTCTGGATAGAAGCAAATTTTAGCGACACCGTCGTAGATTGGGAGTCAAAACAAAAAATGAAATATGAAAACTTTGATTTTAGGTTGTTTCTGACAATATTTGAACTTAACGACACCACTACAACAAATCAAGGGCAACCCATAGCAACCAATAAATTTAGTATTGGTAGTAAATATGGCACAATAGCCAAACGAAGCAAATTTTGCCCTATAGAATTAAAATATGCAGATAAAAAGTACGGACTCAAAGGCTATGTTATACCTAATGATAGTGGTCTATATTTAGCACACTTAGGCAGTGAGTTTCTCGCTGATTTAGTTACGAAATCTCAAAACATATCAGGAGCAAACCCAAAATGCCTGAATTATATCAGAGATGTAGCAACTCAAATCAACAATGGCAATACACACAAGTATTTGGCAGATAACAAAGGCATAAAATTTGTTCACAGCAATCCACCAGATCCGCTCCGAGAATGGAGTTACAGCAATATGGCGTACTACTTTTTTGTAGAACCGTAGGCAATACAACCACGTCTTAAACATTCTTTCGGATTTGCACATAGATAAAATTCACATCTCAACCAATGCAACTCCACCAACTTACTAACCAAAAATACCTCCATAAAATGAACACACTAACCAACAATACCAGACAATTGACCGACAGGCTACTCAAAGGTGTAGCCTGCTTGGCAGCAACTCTAATCCTTGCCTACACAAACAACACCT
>JAYWHZ010000316.1:0-2337 GCA_043777395.1 Bacteroidota bacterium | reverse complement strand
CATTCAAAAAAACTTATCTGGTCAAGAAATAATTTATCAAACAAAATAACCTCCAAACTATTGCTATTTTGAAGGTTATTGGGTCAAACTATGTCTGTCGTTTTACTCTTTAATGTCTATTAAATCTAAGAAAAAGGCATATTCACGGGCTATCTCTTTGTAGCGTTGAAAACGTCCTGACGCACCGCCGTGTCCTGCCTCCATGTTGGTATAGAGCAGCAAGGTGTTGTTGTCGGTTTTGAGTTCACGGAGTTTTGCGACCCATTTGGCGGGTTCAAAATATTGGACCTGCGAGTCGTGAAGCCCTGTCGTTACGAGCATGTTTGGGTATTGTTTGCGTTCGACGTTGTCGTAGGGCGAGTAGGAGAGCATATAGTCGTAGCTGGCTTGGGTTTTTGGGTTGCCCCATTCGTCAAATTCGCCTGTGGTCAGCGGTATGGTTTCGTCGAGCATGGTTGTTACCACATCTACAAATGGCACTGCGGCTACGATGCCTCGCCAGAGTTCGGGTTTGATGTTGATTATGGCACCCATCAGCAGCCCGCCGGCACTGCCGCCCGAGGCGAATAGTTTGTTTGGGGCGGCATATTGTTGTTTGATGAGGTGTTCGCCGCAGGCGATAAAGTCGTTGAACGTATTTTTCTTTTTAAACATTTTGCCGTCTTCATACCATTGTTTGCCGTAGATTTGTCCGCCTCTGATGTGTGCTATGGCAAACACAAAACCCCTGTCTATCAGGCTCAGGCGAGAGGCTGAGAAGGTTGGATCGACTTCGTAGCCGTAGCTGCCGTAGCCGTAGAGTAGGAGCGGGGCGGTGCCGTCGATTGGTGTTTTTTTGCTATAAACGAGAGATATTGGTACGAGTGTGCCGTCTGATGCAGTGGCAAATATGCGGTCGGTGGTGTAGTTTTTGGCATCGAAACCACCCAAGACGGGTTCTTGTTTGAGCAAGATTTTGGTGCGATTTTGCATGTCGTAGTCGTAGGTTGCGTTGGGTTGAGCCATGGAGGTGTAGCCATAACGCAGGAGGCTGGTGTTCGTTTCGGCATTGGTAGCGGCATAGATGGTGTATGCCTTTTCGCCAAAGTTGAGGTAATGCTCTTGTTTGTTGTTTTGATTGATGATGTGCAGTTGATTTAAGCCTTTTGAGCGTTCTTCGACCACGAGCCAGTTGTCGAATATTTCTAAGGATTCGATTTTTACGTCTGGGTTGTGGGCAATGACTTCTTTCCAATTGGCTTTGTCGGTCTTGTCTTTTGGGCATTCCATAACCCTAAAATTTTTGGCATCGAGGTTTGTTGTGATATAAAATTTATCTTTGTAGGGCGAGATGCTGTATTCGAGTTCACGTTGTCTTTTTTGGAAGAGTTTAAATTTGCCTTCGGGTTTGTTGGCGTCGAGGAATTGATATTCTTGCGAGAGTGTTTGGTAGGCAGCGATGATGATGTATTGGTCGGTTTTGTCTTTATATACGCCTACGCCAAAGGTCTCGTCTTTTTCTTGGTAGATGAGTGTTTCTTTTTTGGTGTTGATGTTGAATTTAAATACTCTATCGGAGCGGAGGGTTAGGGTATCTTCTTTGGCATAGAATATGGTTTGGTTGTCGTTTGCCCACGTAGCGCCGCCACTCACGTTTTTGATAGTGGGTATATCGGCAATCGCTTTGCCCGTTGTCAGGTCAATAAAATGAAGTTCATATTGTCTTCGCCCAATGTAATCCACGCCATAGACGAGCAGCGTGTTGTCTGTGCTGATGTCTATGCCTCCGATTTGGCAAAAGGATTTGCCTTCGGCTAATTGGTTTACGTTGAGCAAAATCTGTTCGTCGGTGTTCGTTTTGTCGTAGGTTAAAATTTTTTCTACTGCTTTTTTTCGGCAGTAGATTGGGTATTCTTTTTTTTCTTCGGTTCGTGTGTAGTACCAATATCCGTTTGAGCGGTAAGGCACCGAGGCATCGTCTTGTTTTATTCGTGCCACCATTTCGGTGTATAGCTTTTCTTGGAGTGGCTCTGTATGCCCCATCACTTGTTTGGTGTAGGCGTTTTCGGCGTTGAGGTGGTCAATTACTTTTGGGTTTTCACGTTCGTTGAGCCAATAGTAGCTATCGGTTCGGTTGTTGGGCAGTTGTTTGTCAATCTTGGTGCAGACGGGCGGCGTTTTGGTATTTGGGTTTTGGTTCATCGTGGTGTTTTCTTGTGCTTTTGCATTAAACAAAGTGGCAAGCAAAAATAGGCAACTTATTGCAATGGTTTTTTTCATTTTTTTGGTATAAATTTAAGGTTTTGATGTGTTTTTTGGGCAATGATTTTATTAGTTTCATTAAAACTAATTTCTTAC